>NZ_KV813626.1:0-42437 GCF_001813645.1 Pseudomonas sp. HMSC063H08 | reverse complement strand
CGGCCGGGCCGCCGCCGACCACCAGCACGTCGAAGGCTTCGCGAGCGGTCAGCTTCTCGGCGTCGCGGGCGGCGGCGCCGGTGTCGATCTTGGCGAGGATCTCTTCCACGCCCATGCGGCCCTGGCCGAAGACTTCGCCGTTGAGGTAGATGCTCGGCACCGACATGATCTGGCGCGCCTCGACCTCATCCTGGAACAGCGCGCCGTCGATGGCGACGTGACGGATGTTCGGGTTGAGCACGGCCATCAGGTTCAGCGCCTGGACCACGTCCGGGCAGTTCTGGCAGGACAGCGAGAAGTAGGTTTCGAACTCGAAGGTGCCCTCGATTCCCTTGACCTGCTCGATCACGTCCGCGTCGAGCTTGGAGGGGTGGCCGCCTACCTGCAGCAGGGCCAGCACCAGCGAGGTGAATTCGTGGCCCATGGGGATACCGGCGAAGCGCAGGCCGATGTCCGCACCGGGGCGGTTCAGCGAGAACGACGGTTTGCGCGCATCGCTGCCATCGGTCTTCAGGGTGATCTTGTCGGTCAGGCCGACGATGTCTTGCAGCAGGCCCAGCAGCTCGCGGGATTTGTCGCTGTCATCGAGGGACGCGACGATCTCGAACGGCTGGCTGACCTTTTCCAGGTAGGCCTTCAACTGGGTTTTAAGATTGGCGTCCAACATGGTTCAGCTCCTCGAAATTCGGGCAAACGTATCCCCGGCGGATGGGACATCCGCCCTGCACGGCGCGTTGGCTGGGTGAAGGACGGACGATCCGCGAGGGATCGTCCGCCGGAGAGGCTGGCGGCGAATGCCGCCGGCGCGGTCTTAGATCTTGCCGACCAGGTCCAGGGACGGAGCGAGGGTCTTCTCGCCTTCCTTCCACTTGGCCGGGCAGACTTCGCCCGGGTGGGCGGCGGTGTACTGGGCGGCCTTCAGCTTGCGCACGGTCTCGCCGACGTCACGGGCGATCTCGTTGGAGTGGATCTCGACGGTCTTGATCACGCCTTCCGGGTTGATCACGAAGGTACCGCGCAGGGCCAGGCCTTCTTCCGGGATGTGCACGCCGAAGGCGTTGGTCAGCTGGTGGGTCGGGTCGCCGATCAGCGGGAACTGGGCCTTGCCGACGGCCGGGGAGGTTTCGTGCCAGACCTTGTGCGAGAAGTGGGTGTCGGTGGTCACGATGTAGACCTCGGCACCGGCTTTCTGGAACTCGCCGTAGTTGTTGGCGGCGTCTTCGATCTCGGTCGGGCAGTTGAAGGTGAAGGCAGCCGGCATGAAGATCAGGACCGACCACTTGCCCTTCAGGGATTCCTCGGTCACCTCGATGAACTTGCCGTTGTGGAAAGCGTTGACCTTGAACGGTTGGACTTGAGTGTTGATCAGGGACATCAGTCGTTCCTCTCTCAGTTGAATGGGGTGTTTCAAATCGACTGGGAGAATCTTAACGGGGTTCGGCAAAAATGCCCCATTGATTTAGGCCATCAGTGAAATTATCTAAATCTATCGAAGAATATATAAATAGTTAAAACAAATAATCGAAGAACCTGCCCTCGTCAGTGCCCGGCCTTCCACGGCTGGCCCAGGGAAACCGGGGCATACAGCCGGGTGCGCAGGGCATCGCGGGAGAGCAGGACCAGCACCAGGATGGTCGCCGCATAGGGCAGCATCGCCAGCAGGTTGGCCGGAATCGACAGCCCGATCCCCTGGGCCACCAGGTGCAGGATGCTGGCCAGGCCGAACAACCAGGCACCGAGCAGCACGCGGAACACCCGCCAACTGGCGAAGACCACCAGCGCCAGGGCGATCCAGCCGCGTCCGGCGGTCATGTTCTCCGCCCACATCGGCGTGTAGGCCAGCGACAGGTAAGCACCGGCCAGGCCGGCCATGGCGCCGCCGAAGAGCACCGCCAGGGTGCGCACGCGCAGCACCGGCAGGCCCATCGCGCTGGCCGCGTCGGGGTTCTCGCCGACCGCCTGGAGAACCAGCCCGGCGCGGCTGCGCAGGAGCATCCAGGCGACCGCGGCGAACAGCGCCAGGCTCAGGTAGACCAGCGCGTCCTGGGCGAACAGCATGCGCCCGAGCAGCGGCAACTCGCCCAGCACCGGCAGCGCCAGCGGGGCGAACCCTTGCAGCGGCTTGCCGACCCAGGCGGCGCCGACGAACGACGACAGGCCGACGCCGAAGATGGTCAGCGCCAGGCCGCAGGCCACCTGGTTGGCGTTCAGGTACAGGGCGACCCCGGCGAACAGCGCCGCCAGCAGCATGCCGGCGAGCACCGCGAGGAGCACGCCGAGCCACAGGCTGCCGCTGGAGAAGGCGACCATGAAGCCGATCACCGCGCCGAACAGCATCATCCCCTCCTGGCCCAGGTTGAGCACTCCGCTTCTCTCGCAGACCAGTTCGCCCAGGGCCACCAGCAGCAGCGGAGTACCGGTGCGGACCATGGCGAACAGCAGGTTGTCGAGCAGATCGATATCCATCGTGGTTCCTCGGCGGTTCGGTCAGGCCAGGGCGTCGCGCAGCGCCGGGCGCTTGCGCCAGCGTCCGTGCAAACGTGGGCGGTAGAGGATCAGCACGTCGCAGGCGAGGAGGAAGAACAGCATCATCCCCTGGAACAGCCCGGTCAGCGCCAACGGCAGGTTGAGGCTCATCTGCGCGGCCTCGCCGCCGAGGTAGAGCAACGCCATCAGCAGGCTGGCGCAGAGGATGCCGAAGGGATTGAGACGGCCGAGGAAGGCCACGGTGATCGCCGCATAGCCGTAGCCCGGCGAGACCTGCGGCACCAGTTGGCCGATCGGCCCGGCGACCTCGCAGACGCCGGCCAGGCCTGCCAGCGCGCCGGAGAACAGCAGCACGAACCAGACCAGGCGCTTCTCGCGGAAACCAACGAAACCGGCGGCGCGGCGGTCGAGGCCGAGCACGCGGACCTGGAAACCGAGGAAGCTGCGCTGCGCCAGCACCCAGACCGCCGCCAGCGCCAGCAGGCCGAACAATGCGCCGAGGTGCACCCGGCTGCCCTCGAACAGCGCCGGCAGGCGGCTGGCCTCGCCGAACAGCGCCGACTGCGGGAAGTTGAAGCCATCCGGGTCCTTCAACGGCCCGTGCACGCCGTACAGCAGCAGGTTCAGCGCGATGTAGTTGAGCATGATGGTGGTCAGGATCTCGTTGGCGTTGAAGCGCGTTCGCAGCCAGGCGGCGAACCCGGCCCAGAGCGCCCCGGCAGCGGTGCCGGCGAGCAGCACCCAGGCCAGCGCCCAGCGGCTCTGCCAGTCGAGCAACTGGATCGCCACCGCGCTGCCGGCCAGGGCGCCGACCAGCAACTGGCCCTCCGCGCCGATGTTCCACACGCGCGCCTGGTAGGCCAGTGCCAGGCCGAGGGCACAGAGCAGGATCGGCATGGCCTTGACCAGCAGCTCGCCGAGCCCATAGAGGTCGCTGAGCGGCTGTACCAGCACGGTATGCAGGGTCTGCCAGGGATCGTGGCCGAGACAGGCGAACAGCAGCGCGCCGCAGACCAGGGTCAGCAACCCCGCCAGCAGCGGAGAGGCCAGCAGCATCCAGCGCGACTGCCGGCCGCGCGGTTCCAGGGACAACAGCATCACAGGCTCCCTTGGGCAACGGCGCCGGCGACCGCCGCCGGCGCCTCGAATTGACCGGCCATCCAGCCGCCGACCTGCTGCGGCGAAGCGCTAGCGGTGGCGACCGCCGGGCACACCCGACCCGAACACAGCGCGGCGATGCGGTCGCTGAGCAGGAACAGCTCGTCGAGGTCCTCGGAGACCACCAGGATCGCCGTACCGGCATCGCGCAAGGCGATCAGCGCGCGGTGGATCAGCGCCGCCGCGCCGACGTCCACGCCCCAGGTGGGATGCGCCGCCACCAGCAGGCGCGGGGCCTGGAGGATCTCGCGGCCGAGGATGAACTTCTGCAGGTTGCCGCCGGAAAGGCTGCGTGCCGGCGCCCCGGCACCCGGGGCCTTCACGGCGAAACGGCGGATGATCTCCTCGGCCAGCGCCAGCACCTTGCGCCGCCGGACCAACCCACGCTTCACCAGGCCCTGCTGGAAGGCGGTGAGCAGCGCATTGTCCGCCAGGCTCATCTCCGGCACCGCGCCGTGCCCCAGCCGCTCGGCGGGCACGAAGGCCTGACCGGCGCGGCGCCGCGCATCCGGCGCCAGGTGCGCGCCGGCGCAGCCGCCGAGGCGGATGCGCTCGGCCTGGGCGCGCGGCAGGCGCACTTCGCCGCTGAGCAGAGCGAGCAACTCGTCCTGGCCGTTGCCGGCGACCCCGGCGATACCGAGGATCTCGCCGCTACGCACCTCCAGGTCGAGGCCGGCGAAGGACACGCCGAAGGGGTCCGGGTTGCGCCAGTGCAGGTCGCGCACCTGGAGGAAAGGCGCGCCGCCAGTGACCTTCGGATACTCCGCCGCCAGGCCCTCGGCGTCGCCCACCATCAGCCGCGCCAGCTCGAGATCGGAACATTGCGCCGGCACGCACTGTCCGGCCACCCGTCCGCCGCGCAGCACCGTGGCGCACTGGCAGAGCGCACGGACCTCGGCCAGCTTGTGGCTGATGAAGAGGACACTGCAACCCTCCTCCGCAAGACGGCGCAGGGTGACGAAGAGATCCTCGGCCTCGCGCGGGGTCAGCACCGAGGTCGGCTCGTCGAGGATCAGCAGGCGGATGTCCTGCATCAGGCAGCGCACGATCTCCACCCGCTGACGCTCGCCGATGGACAGCCCATGGACCAGCCGGCGAGGCTCCAGCGGCATGCCGTAGCGCTGCGACACCTCGCGAATACGCGCCTCCAACCGGCGCGGGCTGCCCGCCTCGGCGCCGAGGGCGAGCGCGATGTTCTCCGCCACGCTGAGCGTCTCGAACAGGGAGAAATGCTGGAACACCATGCCGATCCCCAGCGCCCGGGCGCGAGCCGGGTCGCGCACCTGCACCGGCTCGCCCTGCCAGCGGATCTCGCCGGCATCGGGACGGGTCACGCCGTAGATGATCTTCATCAGCGTGCTCTTGCCGGCGCCGTTCTCACCGAGCAGGGCGTGGATCTCGCCGGCGTCGATGCACAGGTCGATGCGGTCGTTGGCCAGGCAACCCGGATAGCGCTTGCTGATCCCGCGTAGTTCGAGGCGCGGCGGCGCGAAGGAGGAAGGTGCGGACATGGCGGACCCGGTCGGTTGCTCGACGATGCCGCGGCCGGTGCAAATACCTGGCCAGGAGGTCAGGAAAGCCCTGGAACGCGGCTTGCGCCGGGAGCCACGGGCCAGGCTGCCGCGCCGAGCGGCACCAAGCCGGGGCACGCCTGGGACGCCGCGGCACATTTGCGGGCAACCCTGCGGCGCACCCGCGTGAGCATTTGTCGCAAAACAGTCATCACCACCTTGCTCACAGAGTTATCCACAGCGTGTCGGGAGCCCATCCGGGACCTTGGGAAGCCTCCCGCGCCGACCGTCCCGGCAATTTTCGCAACATCGGCGATGGACAGAAAACAGCCAACCCGGCAGGCCATGAGCGCGACCTGGCAAGGCATTTTCTCCAACACTTTGCCAACAGCTTTATCCACAAGATATCGACAGCCGTTCGGAGGAACCCGGCAGAACGACCTCTCCCGGCCAAGCCATGGCTCGGCCGAATCCCTGGGGCAGCCCCGGCGGCCCGCTTCCGGCACAGTTTGCCAACAGCTTTTCCACAGGAAACCCGCGGAACGGGAATGCCCGTGAAAATGTCTCCAGGACTTCCTCTTTAGACGCCAGGAAGCCCATGAATACTGGGTTTTCCGGCTTTCCAGGAAAGCCCGCGGCGATCGACGGAAGCATGCTCGGCGGCGCCATGGGTGGATCCGCTGTCCACAGTTTCGCGATGCACCGTCGTGGCGCATTCCACAGCACCTTTTCCCTGGCTCTTTCGCCAACCGGGAGAAATCCTGCGGCTCCGTCCAATGCCTTTCCCCCGACCGCCGAAGGCATTTTTTCAACGGGGAATGCGAACAGCTTTTCCACAGACAAACCCACAGAAGCGCCAGTTGCCGACCGGGCATTTCGCAAGGCGGATTCAAGGTGCCGGAACGCTTTCCGCGGATCGCCTGCCGGAAGCCAGATGGGCACATCCCGCAATGGCTCGTGCAATCTTTCCGCACACGCCCTACACACAGACTTATCCACAGCATGCGCACAGTGCATAATGGCGGAAGCGAGATCACGCGCCAAAGACGGGATATTTCCGTCGATTTCCCGGACTAAAGAGGCGAAAGCGCCGTTCCGGCAGCAGAGGAGATGAACGATGCAGTACCTGCTGGCAACTTCGTCCCCCCACTTATCCTGCACTCCGACCACGGCGGGAGCGCGATGAGCAGTTCGGCCCATCGCGGGCGGATCCTGCATTTCCTCGGCGACCCGGCGAAGCTCGGCGACAAGGCCTGGGAGTATTTCGAGGACGGCCTGCTGTGGATCGAACACGGCCACGTGCGCGCGCTCGATCACGCAGCCTACCTTCTGCCGCAACTGCCCGCCGACCTGCCGCTGGAGGAGCATCCGCAGCGCCTGCTGCTGCCCGGCTTCGTCGACTGCCATGTGCATTACCCGCAACTCGGAGTGATCGCCTCCTACGGCACCCAACTGCTGGACTGGCTGGAAACCCACACCTTTCCCGCCGAGCAGCGCTTTGCCGATGCCGGCTACGCCGCCGCCCAGGCCGAGCTGTTCCTCGACGAACTGCTGCGCCACGGCACCACTACCGCGCTGGTGTTCGGCACGGTCCATGCGGTATCCGCCGAGGCATTCTTCCAGGCCGCGCAGAAGCGCCGCCTGCGGATGATCGCCGGCAAAGTTCTGATGGACCGCAACGCGCCGCCGGCGCTGTGCGATACCGCGGCCAGTGGCTACGCCGAGAGCCGCGCGCTGATCGAGCGCTGGCACGGCAACGGGCGCCTGCAATACGCGGTCACCCCGCGCTTCGCGCCGACCTCCTCGCCCGAGCAACTGGCCGCGGCGGCGCGCCTGCTGGACGAGTATCCCGGCGTCTACCTGCACACCCATCTTTCGGAGAACCTCAAGGAAGTCGCCTGGGTCGGCGAGCTGTTTCCCCAGGCGCAGGACTACCTGGACGTCTATCATCGCGCCGGCCTGGTCGGCGAACGCAGCGTGTTCGCCCATGGCATCCATCTCTCCGAACGCGAATGCCGCTGCCTGGCGCACAAAAACGCGGCGCTGGCGCACTGTCCCAGTTCCAACCTGTTCATCGGCTCCGGCCTGTTCGACCTTGGCCGCGCCCAGCAATACGGCATCCGCGTCGGCATCGGTAGCGACGTCGGCGGCGGCACCAGCCTGTCGCTGCTGGCCAACCTCGCCGACGCCTACAAGATCCAGCAATTGCGCGGCACCAGCCTCGATCCGTTCCAGGCGCTCTACCTGGCCACCCTCGGCGGCGCCAGGGCGCTCGACCTGGACGGCCTGGTCGGTAACTTCCTGCCCGGCCGCGAGGCCGACTTCGTCGCCCTCGACCTGGCCGCCACGCCGATGATCGCCCAGCGCATGGAGCATGCGCGCGGCCTGGCCGATACCCTGTTCGTGCTGAACACCCTGGGCGACGACCGCGCGGTGGCGGAGACCTGGGTGATGGGGGAGCGGCGCCATGCGAAGGGGTGAGAGCCTCTTTCCCGCGTTGGCTCGGCCCGTCGCTGCATGCCACCTCCTCGCGCCGTAGAGAAAAGACGCCGTTCGGCGGGCGGCCGAAGCTCGCGTCACTCCATCCGCGCCCTCACGACACCGCCACCGCCTCCAGGAACCGTTCCAGCACCAGGTTCGGCCGGCGTCCCTTGCGGGTCACGATGGTCAGCGCGATGGCGTAGTGGAAACGCTCCGGCAGCAGGGGCCGCAGCATCCCGGCGGCGACCCAGTCGGCAGCGTAGTGCGACGGCAGGTAGCCGATGAAGTTGCCGGTCAGGATCAGGAATGCCATGCCCTCGCGGTCCGAGGCGCTGGCGCTGTTGTTCAGCTCCTGGTGGCGCGCCTGGGCTTCGGCGGGCAGGCGGTAGCTGGGCGCCACGGCGTCCGCGGCGAGCACCTCGTCCACCGCGATATCGCCGTCGGCGCGCTCGAACAGTGCGTGGCCGCGGCTGCAATAGAGCTGCGCGTGCTCGTCATACAGCGGCAGGTACTCGAGCCCCGACAGCGGACTGATCAACGGCACCACGCCGACATGCAGGTGGCCGTCGAGCACGCCCAGTTCGATCTCGTTGGGGGTGGTCATGCCGATGTTGATCCGCACCTGCGGTCCCTGCCCCTTGAGCGCGCTGAGGGCGTGGGTGATGCGCATCTGCGGCAGGGTCACCAGGTTGTTGATGATGCCGATGTTGAGTTCGCCGCGCAGGTGCTGGTGCAGGTCGTTGACCTCGGCGCGGAACCCCTCCAGCGCCGCCAGCAGGGTCTGGGTCGCGCGATAGACCTCGCGGCCCTCGTCGGTCAGGGCGAAGCCGGCGCGGCCGCGCTGGCACAGGCGCATGCCCAGGCGCTTCTCCAGGTCGCCCATGTGCAGGCTGATCGCCGAGCGGCTGAGGCCGAGAGTGCTCTCGGCGGCGGAGAAACTGCCGCACTCGACGATGGTCTTGAAGATGCGCAGCAGGCGGATATCGAAATCGCTGACCTGGCCGAGCGACGGGTTGCGGGATTTGGCCATTATTGTTTTACCCAGTCGAAACTAAACGTGAGAAGAATAAGCTTTATCTAACCTTTCGTCAGGGCCAAGCTTGATCCCAACGCTCCGCCGCCGCGTGCGCGGAACCTTCCAACAAGAAAGCCCGAGGATCGAACGATGAACCAGCCGCTCAACGTGGCCCCGCCGGTTTCCAGCGAACTCAACCTGCGCGCCCACTGGATGCCCTTCTCCGCCAACCGCAACTTCCAGAAGGACCCGCGGATCATCGTCGCCGCCGAAGGCAGCTGGCTGACCGACGACAAGGGCCGCAAGGTCTACGACAGCCTGTCCGGCCTGTGGACCTGCGGCGCCGGCCACTCGCGCAAGGAAATCCAGGAGGCGGTGGCTCGCCAGCTCGGCACCCTCGACTACTCGCCGGGCTTCCAGTACGGCCATCCGCTGTCCTTCCAGTTGGCCGAGAAGATCGCCGGGTTGCTGCCAGGCGAACTGAACCACGTGTTCTTCACCGGTTCCGGCTCCGAGTGCGCCGACACCTCGATCAAGATGGCCCGCGCCTACTGGCGCCTGAAAGGCCAGCCGCAGAAGACCAAGCTGATCGGCCGCGCCCGCGGCTACCACGGGGTCAACGTCGCCGGCACCAGCCTCGGCGGGATCGGCGGCAACCGCAAGATGTTCGGCCAGTTGATGGACGTCGACCACCTGCCGCACACCCTGCAACCGGGCATGGCGTTCACCCGCGGGATGGCCCAGACCGGCGGCGTCGAGCTGGCCAACGAACTGCTCAAGCTGATCGAACTGCACGACGCCTCGAACATCGCCGCGGTGATCGTCGAGCCGATGTCCGGCTCCGCCGGCGTACTGGTACCGCCGGTCGGCTACCTGCAGCGCCTGCGCGAGATCTGCGACCAGCACAACATCCTGCTGATCTTCGACGAGGTGATCACCGCCTTCGGCCGCCTGGGCACCTACAGCGGCGCCGAGTACTTCGGCGTCACCCCGGACCTGATGAACGTCGCCAAGCAGGTCACCAACGGCGCCGTGCCGATGGGCGCGGTGATCGCCAGCAGCGAGATCTACGACACCTTCATGAACCAGGCGCTGCCCGAGCACGCGGTGGAGTTCAGCCACGGCTACACCTACTCCGCGCACCCGGTCGCCTGCGCCGCCGGCCTCGCCGCGCTGGACATCCTGGCCAGGGACAACCTGGTGCAGCAGTCCGCCGAACTGGCGCCGCACTTCGAGAAGGTCCTGCACGGCCTGCAAGGCGCGAAGAACGTCATCGACATCCGCAACTGCGGCCTGGCCGGCGCGATCCAGATCGCCCCGCGCGACGGCGATCCGACCGTGCGTCCGTTCGAGGCCGGCATGAAGCTCTGGCAACAGGGTTTCTACGTGCGCTTCGGCGGCGATACCCTGCAATTCGGCCCGACCTTCAACGCCAGGCCGGAAGAGCTGGACCGCCTGTTCGACGCGGTCGGCGAAGCGCTCAACGGCATCGCCTGATGAGCGGCCGCCCGCAAGCCGTACCCACCGTGCAGGTGGACAACGCCGAGGTGATCGTGACCGAATGGCGCTTCGCCCCCGGCGCGGAAACCGGGCGCCACCGCCACGGACACGACTATGTGGTGGTACCGCTGACCGACGGCACGCTGCTGCTGGAAACCCCCGAGGGCGACCGCCACGCGCCGCTGGTCGCCGGACAGGCCTACTTCCGCAAGGCCGGCGTCGAGCACAACGTGATCAACGCCAGCGCACACGAAGTGGTCTTCGTCGAGACCGAGATCAAGTAATCCGCACCCGCTCCCCAGGGAGCGGGTAAAGGGAAAGGGCCACGGCCCTTTCGTCACCCCTAGCGAAGAGAGAACAAGACAAGATGGGCACCCTCCACCACCTGATCAACGGCGAAATGGTCGCCGACAACGGCCGCAGCGCCGACGTCTTCAACCCCTCCACCGGCGAAGCCATCCACAAGGTCCCGCTGGCCGACGGCAAGACCCTGCAGAAAGCCATCGATGCCGCCAGGGCCGCCTTCCCGGCCTGGCGCAACACCCCGCCGGCCAAGCGCGCACAGGTGCTGTACCGCTTCAAGCAACTGCTGGAGCAGAACGAGGCGCGGATTTCCAAGCTGATCAGCGAAGAGCACGGCAAGACCCTGGAAGACGCCGCCGGCGAACTCAAGCGCGGCATCGAGAACGTCGAGTACGCCTGCGCCGCCCCGGAAATCCTCAAGGGCGAGTACAGCCGCAACGTCGGCCCGAACATCGACGCCTGGAGCGACTTCCAGCCGATCGGCGTGGTCGCCGGGATCACCCCGTTCAACTTCCCGGCGATGGTGCCGCTGTGGATGTACCCGCTGGCCATCGCCTGCGGCAACACCTTCATCCTCAAGCCCTCCGAGCGCGACCCCAGCTCCACCCTGCTGATCGCCGAGCTGTTCCACGAAGCCGGCCTGCCGAAGGGCGTGCTGAACGTGGTGCACGGCGACAAGGAAGCCGTGGACGGCCTGCTCCAGGCGCCGGAAGTGAAAGCCATCAGCTTCGTCGGCTCGACCCCCATCGCCGAATACATCTATGCCGAGGGCACCAAGCGCGGCAAGCGCGTGCAGGCCCTGGGCGGCGCGAAGAACCATGCGGTGCTGATGCCCGACGCCGACCTCGACAACGCCGTCAGCGCGCTGATGGGTGCCGCCTACGGCTCCTGCGGCGAGCGCTGCATGGCGATCTCGGTGGCGGTATGCGTCGGCGACCAGGTGGCCGACGCGCTGATCGCCAAGCTGGTTCCGCAGATCAAGGCGCTGAAGATCGGCGCCGGCACTTCCTGCGGCCTCGACATGGGCCCGCTGGTCACTGCCGCCGCGCAGGCCAAGGTCACCGGCTACATCGACAGCGGCGTGGCCCAGGGTGCGGAGCTGGTGGTGGACGGCCGCGGCTACCAGGTCGCCGGCCACGAGAACGGCTTCTTCCTCGGCGGCAGCCTGTTCGACCGGGTGACCCCGGAAATGACCATCTACAAGGAAGAGATCTTCGGCCCGGTGCTGTGCGTGGTTCGCGTCAACAGCCTGGAAGAGGCCATGCAGTTGATCAACGACCACGAATACGGCAACGGCACCTGCATCTTCACTCGCGACGGCGAGGCCGCCCGCCTGTTCTGCGACGAGATCGAGGTCGGCATGGTCGGCGTCAACGTCCCGCTGCCGGTGCCGGTGGCCTACCACAGCTTCGGCGGCTGGAAGCGCTCGCTGTTCGGCGACCTCCACGCCTACGGCCCGGACGGCGTGCGCTTCTACACCCGGCGCAAGGCCATCACCCAGCGCTGGCCGCAGCGGGCCAGCCACGAGGCCTCGCAATTCGCCTTCCCCAGCCTCTGAAGGCTGACGACAACAGGCATGGTCGGTAACGACCATGCCTTTTTTCTTTTTCCGCAATCAGGAGTCCGCAACGTTCCACCGCCGTGAAACCTCACCCACGGCCGCACCCATGGCGTCGCCCACAAGGCGGCCCAGACCTTGCCCAAGAACAATTAAAGGGTCTCAACGATGTCCAAAGTCGTACTGGCTTCACAACTGCCGAACAAGCGCAACGCCTCGCTCGCGCCCGGCCTGAAACAACGCCACGTCACCATGCTGTCGATCGCCGGGGTGATCGGCGCCGGCCTGTTCGTCGGCTCCGGCCATGCCATCGCCGCCGCCGGCCCGGCCGCCCTGCTCGCCTACCTGATCGCCGGCACCCTGGTGGTGCTGGTCATGCGCATGCTCGGCGAAATGGCGGTCGCCTCCCCCGATACCGGTTCCTTCTCCACCTACGCCGATCGCTCCATCGGCCGCTGGGCCGGTTTCACCATCGGCTGGCTCTACTGGTGGTTCTGGGTGCTGGTGATCCCCCTCGAAGCGATCGCCGCCGCGGCCATCCTCAACGCCTGGTTCCCGGCCATCGACACCTGGATCTTCGCCCTCGCGGTGACCTTCCTGCTCACCGTCACCAACCTCTTCAGCGTGGCCCGCTACGGCGAGTTCGAGTTCTGGTTCGCGCTGCTCAAGGTGATCGCCATCATCGCCTTCATCGTGCTCGGCGCGGTGGCCATCGTCGGCGGCCTGCCGGAACGCGAGGTCAGCGGCCTGTCCAGCCTGATGGCGAGCCACGGCGGCTTCGTGCCGAACGGCTACGGCGCGGTGCTCGGCGCCCTGCTGACGACCATGTTCAGCTTCATGGGCACCGAGATCGTCACCATCGCCGCCGCCGAGTCCAAGGACCCGGCGAAGCAGATCACCCGCGCCACCAACTCGGTGATCTGGCGGATCGGCCTGTTCTACCTGGTGTCGATCTTCATCGTGATCTCCATCGTGCCGTGGAACGACCCGCTGCTGATCCAGGTCGGCTCCTACCAGCGCGCCCTGGAGCTGCTGGACATCCCGCACGCCAAGCTGATCGTCGACCTGGTGGTACTGGTCGCCGTGGCCAGTTGCCTGAACTCGGCGATCTACACCTCGTCGCGGATGGTCTTCTCCCTGGCCAAGCGCGGCGACGCCCCGAGCGTGCTCAAGCTGACCAACACCGCCCACGTACCACGCCCGGCGGTGCTGGCCAGCACCGCGGTGGGCTTCCTCACCACCATCGTCAACTACTTCGCACCGGAGAAGGTCTTCACCTTCCTCCTCGCCAGCTCCGGCGCCGTGGCGCTACTGGTGTACCTGGTGATCGCCGTGGCCCAGTTGCGCATGCGCAAGCAATTGCAGGCCAGCGGCCAGCCCATCGAGTTCCGCATGTGGCTATATCCCTGGCTGACCTGGGCGGTGATCCTGTTCATCGTCGCCGCGCTGAGCATCATGCTGATCATGCCGGAGCACCGTCACGAGGTGTTCGCCACCGCTCTGCTGACGATCTTCACCGTCTGCCTCGGGCTGCTCAACGCGCGACGCAAGCCGCGCCTCGGCGAGGACTACGCCGGGAAGACGGCGCGGGTCTGAGTCCACCACCGGGGGAAGAACCCAGACAGCCCTCCAAAGAAAAGCCCGGCCAATGGCCGGGCTTCTTCAGGCAAGGTCGTCTCAGACCTTCCTGACGAATTCCGATTTCAGCTTCATCGCGCCAATGCCGTCGATCTTGCAATCGATGTCGTGGTCGCCGTCCACCAGGCGGATGTTCTTCACCTTGGTGCCGACCTTCACCACCAGCGAGGAGCCTTTCACTTTCAGGTCCTTGATCACGGTGATGGTATCGCCGTCCTGGAGAACGTTGCCCACCGAATCCTTGATCACCTTGCCATCATCGGATGCCGTAGCGGCCTCGTTCGGCGACCATTCATGGGCGCACTCCGGGCAGACCAGCAGCGCACCATCCTCGTAGGTGTATTCGGAGTTGCATTGGGGACAGGGCGGCAGCGTGCTCACGGCATTCTCTCTTCAGCAGGGGAACGAAAACCGCAGATTATATAGGGTTTATCGCTCCCCTGCCGAACCGCCTCAGAGCCCCTTGGTCTTCGGCGCGCCGACGGCCGGCCCGAAGAAGTCGAGGGTGCCCTTTTCGCTGAAGCGCACGGTGCCGAACAGGCCTCCTGCGAGCTTGCCCTTCACCACGTAGGGCATGCCCCGGGTCGGCGCGTTGTTGCTCAGGCCCCAGGCCTGGCGGAAGGCGGAAAAGGCGGAGACGGTCAGCGGCACGCTCACCACCCGCTCGCCGAAGCGCGGCACCTCGCCGGTCTGGTCGCTGACGCCGCTGGCCAGGGGCTGGCCGTTGACGTCGAGGTCGAGGGCGATGCCGTTGTATTCGATCGGCTCGTCGTTGGGGTTCTGTACCCGCAGCTTGACCATGAAGCGCATCTCCATGCCTTGCCCCGGCAGGGGTTCCAGGCCGACCAGGTCGATACGCAACGGATCGCGCTGGCCGAAGGTGCTGCAGGCGCTCAACAGGACGCCCAGGCACAGGGCCGGCAGCAGGCGGCCGAGGTTCGCAGGCAGGCGCATGGGTTCTCCTCCTTGGGTCGAATGTGCGCCCATGGTGCCACAGCCGCTAGAATTCGCCGCGCAGCCGATCCGGCTGCGCCAATGGACAAAGGACATGCCCATGCCTACACGCGTTCTGCGCGGCCTCGTCGCCGCCCTCCCACTGTTCCTCGCCGCCTGCTCGGACTCCGCTCCGTCCAGCGAGGAGATCGCCCGCCTGCTCGCCGAGCGCGGCTTCGACAAACCCGCCTGCGCCAGCTCCACCCTGTTCAAGACCTTCCCGGTGACGCTCTCCGACAGCTTCTCCGGCCCCGGCCCGGCGAAAGGCAACGCCGCGGTCTACGACGCGCTGGTCGGCGTCGGCCTGCTGCGCCGCGACGGCGATTCCTACGACCTCACGCCCGCCGGCCGCGAGGACTACAAGCCCGAGTCGAAGGCCTTCTGCTACAGCAGCGGCTTCGACGTCAGCGTCCGTTCGGTGGACCCCGCCAAGCCCGACGACTACGGCCCGGCCGTGGAAAAGGGCTGGTTGGTCACCGTCGAGGTCAAGCCACGCGAAGTGAAGGACTGGGCGAAGAACCCCGAGGTGCTCAAGCAGGCCAGCCTGACCACCCTGCAACAGATCACCCAACCGCAGGTCGGCCAGGTCTCGCTGGTCAAGCCACGCGGCGAGGAAGGCTACAAGCTCGTCAACACCCGCTTCTCGCCCAGGCAGGGCTTCCACTTCAACCAGGCCTGGTAATCCCGCGCCACCCTTCCGCCCGCCCCGCTCGGGGCGGGCTCCTCATTCAACCCACTGATCGATAAAGGTTTTTTCGTCGGACGAAACAGCCTGGCGATTGCTCGCCCGAGGGCTTTCGTATACATTCGTTTTCACTGTAAACACCGTATACAACGAAAACGAAGCTGATCAGAAAATGAGCACCGTAGTCTCGTTCCGCGCCGATGACGCCCTGGTCGCGGCCCTCGACGAACTGGCCCGCGCCACCCACCGCGACCGCCCGTATCACCTGCGGCAGGCGCTCGCGCAGTACCTGGAAAGGCAGCAGTGGCAGGTCGCTGCCATCGATGAAGGCTTGGCCGATGCCAATGCCGGTCGCCTGCTGGAACACACCGAGATCGAGAAGCGCTGGGGGCTGCAATGAGCCTGAAGTGGACCCGCAAGGCGGCCGCCGACCTGGACGCCATCTACGACCATTACGTCGTGCTGATCGGCCCGGAAAAAGCCCTGAAAGCCGTCCAGGACATCGTCGAGCAGGTGAAACCGCTGCAGCAGGTAGCCAACCAGGGGGCAGGGCGGCCCAGCGAGGTGCCAGGCGTACGCACCCTGACCCTGGAGCGCTGGCCGTTCAGCGCCCCGTTTCGGGTAAAAGGCAAGGAAATCCAGATTTTGCGCATCGACAGGGTCGAAATTACCCCCTAAAAGTGGACACACGGTTACAAGATGTTTCAAAACGAATATTTACCTTGACTTGTACGTAGTTACTTATTTCGGACAAAACATCCATAACTCACAAGAAATGGACATTTTTCGACCAGACAAATGAGAGCGACCAACTTGCGACCACTGCAACCTGATTAGTTCTTTAACTGACTTATGCTTCGCTCCCATACGCATCCGTATTTTTCCGAAACCCGACGACCTCGCCCGCTGGGCACGCTTTCTCGCGCTTTTTCCGGTGATTTTTTCCCAGACGCAGTCTCCCGCAAGGAGGAACCGGCATGGATTCGCTGAAAGGCATGGCGATCTTCGCCACTGTGGTGGACAAGGGCTCGATGGCAGCCGCGGCCCAGAGCCTGGGCATGACCCCTTCGGCAGTCAGCCAGCAGATCCGCAAGCTGGAGAGCCGCGCCCAGGTCACTTTGCTGCATCGCACCACCCGCCGGCTGACCCTGACCGAGGCCGGCGAGGCGTTCTATCGCAGTTGCGCGCAGATGCTGGCGATCGCCGAGGAAGCCGAGCGGCGGCTTGGCGAATGGCGCGATGCGCCGGTGGGCGAGTTGCGCCTGGCGGCGCCGGTGGGGTTCTCCGGCACGCTGATCACCCAGGCGCTGAAACCGTTGCTGGAGAACCACCGCCAGTTGCGCCTGCAACTGTTCTTCCAGGACGAGCGCATCGATCTGGTCGCCGAGCGCATCGACCTGGCGATCCGCGTCGGCAATCTCGCCGACTCCAGCCTGGTGGCGCGCCACCTCGGCGACTGGAGCAGCGTGCTCTGCGCGGCGCCGGCCTATTTGCGCCAACGGGCGCCCATCAACCGTCCGGAGCAGTTGACCGAGGTCGACTGGATTTCCCTGAACACCTCGAACCACCTCAACCACCTGACGCTCAGCGGGCCGGGCGGGGAAGTCTGCAAACTGCGCCTGGAGCCACGGGTGGCCGCCAACGGGATGCTCGCGGTGCGTCAGTTCACCCTCGACGGACTCGGCGTGTCCTACCAGCCGCTGCCGGAGGTGCGCGACGCGCTGAACGACGGGCGCCTGCAACAGCTATTGCCGGAGTGGAGGATTCCCGGGCTCGGCATCTATGCGGTGACGCCACGGCGCGAGGCCCAGCCGGCCAAGGTGAAGGTCGCCATCGAGGCGCTGCGGCGAGCGTTCGCCACGGACGGGGATGAGCGCTGGAGCTGACCGACGGACTGCCGGCCAGCTCCAGGTACCGTCAGGAGAAGCGGCCGAGGGTCAGGGTGACCTCGCCGATGTCCGTGCCCGTGGCGTTGCCGCCGCTGGTGATGCCGGCATAGTCCGCCGATGCCGGCGTGAAGCCCCAGGTGTTGGTGGCGCCGGATTTCCACGGGTCATCCCAGCTGAAGGTGCCCATCTTGGTGTTGCCGTCGTAGCAGTCGAAGCTGCCCTGGGTGCCGGACGAAGCGTTCTCCCGTCCGCAGGAGGCGATCCATTGCGGGCTGCCGGCCTGCACGTTCATGCTGCTGACTTCCTCGGTGGAAATCTCGTCGTCCTTGTTGGTGTAGCGGTAGAACTTGCCCCATTGCAAGGTGGCGTTGCGGATGCCCACCGTGCCGATGGATTTGGATACCACGACCTTCACTGCGATCCATTCTGCGTATGCCATGTCGATCTCCGTTAACCATGCGTTCACAGCTTCCTGTAGGACGTCACGGACAGGACCGGGCGCTCACAACGGACCCTTGGCTACTTCGACCAGCACGGCGCCATCCCTGACCCGCTTCACTATAGGCTGGCCACCAGCCACCACCGCCTGCCAGATCTGGTAGGCGGCGGCCGGGGAGGTCAGGCCCTCCGGCGTTTTTCCCCGCGAGGGGCCTTCATGCCGAATGCCTCGCGCAGGTCGGTGGTGGGTGGCGGCAGGAAGCGCATGCGGGCGAACAGGCCTCGCAGGTAAGCGTCCATCAGCGCAGCCGCCGTCGCGCTGTCGCCGTCCTCCAGGGCATCGAGCAGGGCGCGCTGCGCGGCGCAGGCCTCGGCGGTATAGACCGCCCCCTTGTTCAGCGCGATGTCCAGCGAGGCGCGTGCCACCAGGCCGCGGACGAAACCCTGCAGCAAGGGATTCTCGGTCAGTTCGGCCAGGCGCAGGTGGAAACGCCCGGCGAGACGGATCAGCCCGGCGCTGTCGCGGGCCGCGAGGCAAGCCTGCTCCTCGTCGACCAGCGCCCGTAGCTCGGCAAGGGCGGCGGGATCCAGCCCCGCGGGCAGTTGCCGCACCACTTCGCTTTCCACCAGCAGGCGCGCGTCCAGCACCTGCCGCGCCTGGCGCTCGTCCGGGCGGGCGACGCTGGCGACCTCCTTCGGCGGCATCACCACCGCGCCGTCCTCGGCGAGACGGGTGAGGGCACGCTGGATGGTGCCGTTGCTGACCCGGAAGATCTGCCCGAGGGTTTCCTTGCTCAGCTTGGCGGCCGGCGCCAGGCGCTTTTCCAGGATTGCCGTGTAGATGCTTTCGTAGACGAAATGGCTGGTGGGGCGCAGCGCGGCGCCCTGCTGGGTACGTGCGTCGAATCCGACCATGTTCACACCTGTCGAGTCGTGCTTGTGGGCCTTCGCAGGCGGCGGACGAAAGCCGTCCGGGCGCCGCGACGGTCCCGGGTTGGAACCCTGGCGCGGGCGATCAGACCTGCGGCAAGCGCAGGTCGATGTTCAGGCGCGCGCCTTCGTTGAGGATGTGCTGGCGCATCGCCTGGCTCGCCCGCTCGCTGTCGTGCTGGCGGATCGCACGGAGAATGGCGTCGTGTTCCTGGAGGATCTCCTCGGCGTATTCCGGCTGGCGGCGGACCAGGTTGTCGCTGCGTTCCAGGGCGCTGCCGATCTGTTCGGAAACGCTGAGGAAGATCGGGTTCGAGGTGAGCTTCACCAGGCGCCGGTGGAAGGCCGTGTAGGCCTCAACCAGAGCCTGCGGGTCGCCATCCTCGACCGCTTCGCGCAGGTCCAGCAGCAACAGCCGCAGTTCGCTGATCTCCGCCGCCCCGGCGCTCTGCGCGACGATGCCGACGATGAACGGCTCCAGCGCATAGCGCAGTTGCAGGACGTCTTCCATGGTCGCCTCGCCGGGCGCCGCGACCTCGCGCAGCGGTTCGCTGCGTTCGAGGACCATCACGCCCTTGCCCGGCAGCGAACGGACCACGCCCAGGGTCTCCAGGACCATGATCGCCTCGCGCAGGCTCGGCCGGCTGATTTCCATCTGCTCAGCCAGCTCGCGCTGGCCGGGCAACATCTGGCCGGCGACCCAGCGACCCTGCTCGATGGTGTCGAGCAGGCGCTGGGCAACCGCGTTGACCAGCTTGGACGAAGAAAACATGTCGCCTCCCTTTACTTGCCAATCGGACGTGCAACGCGCCTCGGCGCGTCAGCCATGCAGCTTGCCTTCCCCGGCCACCGCGCTGCGCTTGAGCGGCTCGCCGTCGGCCTTGGCCGGCGCCTCCAGGCGCCCGTCGAGTATGGCCTGCGCGCGCGGCATATCGATGTCGTTTTCCCAGCGGGCGATGGTCACGGTGGCCACGCAGTTGCCGATCAGGTTGGTCAGCGCGCGGCCGATGCCCATGAACCAGTCCACCGAAAGCACCAGCACCAGGCCGGCCACCGGGATCGCCGGCACCGCGGTGAGGGTGGCGGCGAGGATCACCAGGGCCGAGCCGGGAATGCCGTGGGCGCCCTTGGAGGTCACCAGCGAAACCAGCAGGATGGTGACCAGGTCGGTCATCGCCAGCGGCGTGCCGGTGACGTGGGCGATGAACACCACCGCCAGGGTCAGGTAGATCGAGAATCCATCGAGGTTGAACGAGTAGCCGGTGGGAATCACCAGGCCTACCGTGGAGCTGCGGATGCCCATGTGCTCGAGCTTGCGCATCACCTGCGGCAGCACCGCGTCGGAGGAGGCGGTGCCCATCACGATCAGCAGCTCTTCGCGGAAGTAGCGCAGGAACGGCAGCATGCGCACCCCGGAGAGACGCAGGACGCTGCCGAGCACCGCCATGACGAAGACCAGGCAGGTGGCGTAGAACACCAGCACCAGCGCGCCCAGGTGGCTGAGCGAGTCGACGCCGTAGCGGGCGGTGGTGAAGGCCACCGCGCCGAACACGCCGAGCGGTGCCAGGCGCACGATCATGCCCATGATGCGGAATACGATGTGGCTGAATTCGTTGATCAGGCGGGCCACGCCGCTGGCCTGCTCGCCGACCAGGTTCAGGGCGCTGCCGAACAGCACGGAGAACAGCAGGACCTGGAGGATGTCGTTCTCGGCGAAGGCGCTGAACACAGAGGTCGGGATCAGGCCCATGAGGAATGCCACGGGGCCATGGATTTCCTGGGTGCGCCCGGTATACAGGGCGACGTCGCCGGCGGGCAGTTCGTTGAGATGGATGTTGGCGCCGCTGCCCAGGCCCAGGCTGTAGGCGACCACCAGGCCGAGGACCAGGGCGATGGTGGTGAGGATTTCGAAGTAGATCACCGACTTCAGGCCGATGCGGCCGACCTTCTTCAGGTCGCCGGCGCCGGAGATGCCGTTGACCACCACGCAGAAGACGATCAGTGCGATGAGCATCTTGATCAGCTTGATGAAGCCATCGCCCAGCGGCTTCATCTGCACGGCCAGGTCGGGAATGCCGACCCCGCAGATGACGCCTATCACCAGGCCAATCACGACTTGCAGGAATATCGAGCGGGAACAGCGCTTGATGAACATCGCAGGAGTCTCCATTCGGCGCTTTCATCGGGCCTCGCGGAGGCGGGCGATGAACGCATTTTTATTGTGGTATTACCGGTCTGACCAGTTCAGCCTATACGCAAAGAAGTCGGCCTGACAAGCCGCTATCGGCGGGCGCGACGAATGGCCAGGAACCGCGGCACGCGCGGGCCGCAGCCGGGAGAAGGGCGCTCGGATGGCGCAAGGCGGCGGGCCAGAGCGGCTCGCCGCGGGGAAGGGGAGGTCAGCCGGCAAGGGCCTCGGCGACGAAATCGAGGCGATCCTGGCCGAAGAACAACTGGTCGCCGACGAAGAAGCTGGGCGCGCCGAAGATGCCGCGCCGCACCGCCTCTTCGGTGGTCGCCTTGAGCCCCTCCTTGACCTGCTCGTCGCCAACCAGGCGGAGGAACTCATCCGGATCGAACCCGGCCTCCGCCAACACCTGGGCGACCACCTCGGGCTTGCCGAGGTTCTGCTGTCGTACCCACAACGCTTCGAACACCGCTTTCAGGTAGGGATGGAACCCTTCGCCGCCGAGATAGCCCTGGGCGCCGCGCATCAGCGTCAGGGTGTTGATCGGGAAGGCCGGGTTGAAGGCCAGCGGCACGCCGTAGCGTTTCGCATAGCGCACCAGGTCGTGGAGGGTGTAGCGCCCCTTGGCCGGCACCTCGATCGGCGAATGGTTGCCGGTGGCCTTGAACACGCCGCCCAGCAGCATCGGCCGCCAGGCGATGCTCGCGCCATGGGCGGCGGCGATGCGCGGCAGTTGGGTCCAGGCGAGGTAGGTGGTGGGACTGCCGAAGTCGAAGAAGAACTCGATTTGCTTGCTCATGCGTGGCTCTTTCCGTGGCGGGGATCAGAAGGTTTCCATCCAGGGGCGCAGGTCCAGTTCGTGTACCCAGCAGTCGCGCGGCTGGCAGTGGATCTGCCAGTAGGTCTCGGCGATGTGCTCGGGATCGAGGATGCCGTCCTGCTCCTTGCGCTTGTACAGCTCGGGCAGGGTTTCGCGGATGAAGTCGGTGTCGATGGCGCCGTCGATGATCGGGTGGGCGACGTGGATGCCCTTCGGCCCCAGCTCGCGCGCCATGCTCTGGGCCAGGGCACGCAGGGCGAACTTGGCGCCGGAGAACGCGGCGAAATGCGCGCGTCCGCGCAGCGAGGCGGTGGCGCCAGTGAAGATGATCGTTCCGCGCTGCCGCGGCAGCATCACCCGCGCCGCCTCGCGGCCGGTGAGGAAGCCGCCGAAGGCGGCCATCTCCCAGACCTTGCGATAGACCCGTTCGGTGGTTTCGGTGATCGGGAACCAGACGTTGGCGCCGACGTTGAAGATCACCGCCTCCAGCGCACCGACCTCACCCTCGATGCGGGCGAAGAGGTCGATCACCTGCTGCTCCTGGCGTGCGTCGCAGCCGCAGGCCAGGGCCTCGCCGCCTTGGTCGCGGATGGCCTGCACCAGCGGCTCCAGCTTCTCCGCGTTGCGCCGGGCGACGCACGCCACGTAGCCCTCGCGGGCGAACCGCCGGGCGATGGCGCCACCGGTGGCGTCGCCGGCGCCCATTACCAGAACCGCTTTGCGCTGGGTCATTGCAGAGGCCTCTCTTGTTAGTTCTTTTTTAGAACCCAATAGAGACGATAGTTAGTTCTTAAAAGGAACTTGTCAACTGGCAAGGCCTCGAGTGATATCCGCGCACCAATTACTCTGCCTGTCGCGGCCTGCCCGGCACGTCCTCTCCCTGAAGAGCGGGGACCGGTCGGCGGAGCCTGGTACGACAGCGTCCTTCCTGCCGTAACGCCATCGGCGTTATCCGCCGATTCGCGTCGGCGGCCAGGCCTGGAACGCTAAGCCGCGCCGCAGCAGGCGCCCCTTCCAGAACAGCCCCTCGCGTACCGTCACGTCCCACGCGTGCAGCGGCTCACCGCATTCGGAACAGACCAGCACGCCATGCATGTGCTGGCCGCAATGCTTGTGCACATGCTCGAGTGGCGGCCCCTCGACGCCGGCGAGGTGGCGGTCGCCCCAGTTCACCAGGGAAAGGATGGCCGGGTACAGTTCCATCCCTTTCTCGGTAAGCCGGTATTCCTCGCGCAGCGGCCTTTCCTGGTAGGGCACCTTGGCCAGTATCTCCGCTTCGACAAGGCGCTTGAGGCGGTCGGCGAGGACGTGGCGGGTCACGCCGAGGCTGCGCTCGAAGTCGTCGAAACGGCGCACGCCGAGAAAGCAGTCGCGCAATACCAGCAGGGTCCAGCGATCGCCGAGGATCGCCAGCACCCGCGCCAGCGAACAGGGTTGTTCGCTCAGTTCTTCCCAACGCATGAGACACCTCCAGCCGTTCGGCAAAGGATAGCCGCGTGGGTTCTGAAACGAAACCGACCGGCCACGCCTTTCCAGCGGCCCGCCGCCCATGGCATAACCGCGTTCCTGTCTCCTGTCCCGGAATCCCGACCATGTCGCTCGACTGGACCTGCAAGCACCACGCCGACCTCACCCTGAAGGAACTCTACGCGCTGCTGCAATTGCGCACCGAGGTCTTCGTGGTGGAACAGAAATGTCCCTACCAGGAAGTCGACGGCCTCGACCTGGTCGGCGATACCCATCACCTGATGGCCTGGCGCGACGGCCAGTTGCTCGCCTACCTGCGCCTGCTGGACCCGGTTCGCCACGAGGGCCAGGTGGTGATCGGCCGGGTGGTCAGTTCCTCGGCCGCGCGCGGCCAGGGGCTCGGTCACCAGTTGATGGAACGCGCGCTGCAGGCGGCGGAGCGCCTCTGGCTGGACACCCCGGTGTACCTCTCGGCCCAGGCCCACCTGCAGGCCTACTACGGCCGCTATGGCTTCGTCGCGGTCACCGAGGTCTACCTGGAAGACGACATCCCGCACATCGGCATGCGCCGGGCCTGAGGCCCGGAACGCCGCGGACGGTGGGGGGAGGGTAGGGAATCAGGCCTGCGGCTTGAGCACGCCGGGCAGTTGGGCTTCCAGCTTGGCGTTGTTCAGCGGCGCGCGGATGAAGCCGTGCTGCTCGCCGTCCGGGCCGATGATCACCAGGTTGCCGCTGTGGTCGACGGTGTAGTTGGGCTTGCTGGTGTCGGCGGGGATGTAGGGGATGCTCATGGCGTTGGCCAGCTTCTGGATGTTCTCCGGAGTACCGGTGAGCCCCTGGAAGCCGGCGTTGAAGTAGCCCAGGTATTGCTTGATCTGCTGCGGCGTGTCGCGGTTCGGATCGACGCTGACGAATACCACCTGCAGGTCGTCGCGCACCTCCTGCGGCAGCTTGCCCTGCAATTCGCGGAGCTGGGCGAGGGTGGTCGGGCAGACATCGGGGCAGAAGGTGTAGCCGAAGAACAGCAGGTGCCAGCGACCCTTGAGACTGGCGGTGCTGACCGCCTGGCCGTCCTGGTTGGTGAACTCCAGCGCCGGCACCTTGCGCGTCTGCGGCAGGATCACGATGCCGGCGTCGAGCAGCACGGTGGGATCGGCCTGGCGCTGGGCGGTGAGCACCTTGTGCACGGTGAGGCCGAGGACCAGGGCAACCAGGGCGACGAGGACGAGGACGGTCTTGTTGACTCGAGTCATGGGTGGGCAAGGCTCTAGAGTGGGATCAGAGAAGCAGCTTCAGCGGCAGATAGTGGTCCACCAGCAGCGCCATGAACAGCAGGAACAGGTAGACGATAGAGTACTTGAAGGTCTTTATCGCCGCATGTGGCCGGCTGTCACAGTAGAGCGCCCAGGCCCAGTCGAGGAAGCGCGCGCCCAGGGCCAGGGCGCAGAGCAGATAGACCAGCCCGCTCATGTGGATGACGAACGGCATCAGGCTCACCGCGAACAGCACCAGGGTATAGAGCAGGATGTGCAGCTTGGTGTAGCGCTCGCCGTGGGTCACCGGCAGCATCGGGATGTCGGCCTTGGCGTATTCGTCCTTGCGGTGGATGCATAGCGCCCAGAAGTGCGGTGGGGTCCAGGCGAAGATGATCAGTACCAGCAACAGCGGCTCGGCGCTCAGGTGGCCGGTGATGGCGACCCAGCCGAGCAGCGGCGGCGCCGCCCCGGCGAGCCCGCCGATGACGATGTTCTGCGGCGTGGCGCGCTTCAGGAAGCCGGTGTAGAGCGCCGCATAGCCGAGCAGCGAGGCGAGGGTCAGCCAGGCCGTCAGCGGGTTGGTGAAGGCCAGCAGCACGGCCATCCCGGCCAGCGCCAGGAGCAGCGCGAAGCCCAGCGCCATGCTCGGCGACACCCGGCCCTCGGCCAGCGGCCGCTTGTGGGTCCGCGCCATGATCGAGTCGATGCGCCGGTCCACCACATGGTTGACCGCCGCCGCCGCGCCGGCACAAAGGCCGATGCCGAGGTTGCCGAAGATCAGCACCTGCCAGGGCACGAAGCCATCCAGCGGCGCCTTGGTGGCGAGCAGCATGCCGATCAGCGAGGTGATCAGCATCAGCACCACGACCTTGGGCTTGGTCAGTTCGAGGAAGTCGCGCCAGGTCGGCTGGCTGTGGCGATCGATGACGGTGGCCATATCCTTACCTCCATCCTTCTGTCTGTCAGGCGGCCTTCAGCCGCGAACCTTGCGCCGGCGGCAGCGTGCGGCGCACGCGCTGCGGCAACGGTGCCGGCGCGCGGACGCTGGCCGGCGCGCGCAGGCGATAGTTGACCAGCACCAGGCTGAGCAGCAGCAGGGCGCCACCGCCGTTGTGCGCCACCGCCACCGGCAGCGGCAGGTGCAGCAGCACGTTGCTGATGCCCAGGCCGATCTGCAGCGACAGGCCGAGCAGCATCAGCGCGGTCGGCCAGACCAGGCCGCTGCGCTGCAGGCGCCAGGCGAGCAGCAGGAGGACCAGGGTCACGCACAGCGCGCCGATCCGGTGGGTCATGTGGATCGCCGTGCGCGCGTCGCTGTCGAGCTGGCCGCCGAGGTAGTTGGGGCCGATGTGCTGGGTCAGGTGGAAGCCGTTGGCGAAGTCCATCCGCGGCCACCACTCGCCATGGCAGGTGGGCAGGTCGATGCAGGCCACCGCCGCGTAGTTGCTGCTGACCCAGCCGCCGAGGGCGATCTGGCCGATCACCAGGAGCAGGGCCAGCCCCGCCAGGCCGCGGGTCGCCGCCGGGTAGCGCCGCGCCGCGAAGCGTCCGGAGAGGCGCAGGGCGAGGAGAAAGAGCAGCGCCAGGGTGGTGAAGCCGCCGAGCAGATGGGCGGTGACCACCTGCGGCCAGAGCTTGAGGGTCACCGTCCACATGCCGAAGGCGGCCTGCGCGATCACCACCGCGAGCAGCAACAGCGGCAGCTTCAGCGGTTGGCCGTCGCGCCCGCGGCGGACCAGCGCATGCAACGCCAGGCCAAGGATGAGCAGGCCGAGGGCGCCGGCGAAATAGCGGTGGATCATCTCGTTCCAGCCCTTCTGCGCCTCCACCGGGGCGTCGGGGAAGTGCAGTTCGGCGTGGGCCAGTTGCGCCTCGCTCAGCGGCACGTGGACGAAGCCGTAGCAGCCTGGCCAGTCCGGACAGCCGAGGCCGGCGTGGGTCAGCCGGGTATAGGCGCCGAGCAGGACCACCACGGCGGCCAGCAGGGTCGCCAGCACGGCGACGGTGAAACCGGGTTTGCGGGTTGCGCCTGACATTCGCGGGCCCCTTTTTCTTGTCGTTCTGTCCTCATCGGGCCGGGAACCGCGCCGGCCACGCCGATCAACCGATATGCGAGAGCTTGAGCAGCAGTTGCACGTCCTTCAGCAGCTTCTTGCCGTTAGCCTTGGCGTCGTAGCGCAGCACCAGGTTGCCGTGCGGGTCGACCACCCACAGCAGCGGCCGCTCGCCGCCGCCGGCCTTGTCGTACAGGGCCGGGTCCAGGCCGTAGCGCTGCAGGCGCGGGTAGTCCTGCCTCACCAGGTTGGCGAAGGCCGCCGGCAGCTCGCCGCTGGCGGCCAGGGCGTGGCCGGCGCGCGAGGCTTCGCGGCCGAGGGCGATGTTGACCTGGCGGGCCAGGTAGACCAGTTGCTGGCAGTCCTCGCCGCAAGTGCCCGGCGCGGTCACCAGCAGTTGCCACTGCTCGCCCTGGCTGCGTCCCTGCACGCCGAGGTCGGCGGGGGTCTGGCCGTTGCCGATCAGCGCGCCGCTGTAGCTGCGCCCCTGCGGCACCCAGAAATTCCATTTGTACATGGCGCTGGCGAGCAGCATCGGCCCCACCACCAGGCCGATGATCGCCAGCAGTTGCAGGCGGCCACGGGCGCGGCGCGGACGTTCAGGCATCGGAATCGCGAGACTCATGGTTTTTCTCCCGTGCGCGGCGCACACCGAGGTAGAGGTAGAGGGCGAGCAGGGCCGTCGCCAGGGCGAACCACTGCACGGCGTAGCCGGTGTGCCGCTCCGGCGGCATCGAGACCAGGGGCCAGTCGGTGTCGAAGCTGGCGTCGCCCGGTTCCAGGCGGATTTCCCAGGGCAGCCCGGCGCGACCGAAGGCCTGCCACAGCGCCGGGATGTCGAGCTGGGTCACCAGGCGCGGCCAGCCGCCGGCCGGCGCGTCGGCCAGGTGCAGACCGCCGGGTGGCGGCAGGTAGGTCCAGGCATCGAGCAGGAGGACGCGGTCGGGGGTTTCCAGCGCCGGCGGCGAGCGTCGGTCGCTCCAGGCGACCCAGCCGCGGTTGACCAGCAGCCAGAGGCCGCTGGCCTGGTCGTAGAAGGGTTGCAGCACCTCGACCCCGGCCTGCCCGTTGCGCAGCCGGTTATCCAGCAGCAGCGTATGCCGCTCGTCGAAGCGGCCGTGCAGGCGCACGCGGACGTACGCCGGGTCGCGCAGCCCCTCTAGCTGCCCGGGCGACACCGGCTCGGCGCCGCGCCGGGCCTCGTAGCTGGCCAGTAGGGCGCGCTTCTCGTCGGCCCGCTGCAACTGCCAGGTGCCCAGCCAGAGCAGCACCGGCAGCAGGCCGAGGACTACCAGGGTCGGCAGCAGGCCGGGGCGGAACGCGCCACGCATGCTGCGTCTGTCATTGCGTCCGGCCTCCCCGAGGCGCTGGCTATACTGCATGAATCCCCCCATCGCCGGAGTCCCACCATGTTGAAAGTGGCGATCGTCCTGCTACTGCTGGCTACCCTGGTGAGCCTGTTCAGCGGCCTGTTCTTCCTGGTCAAGGACCAGGGCCATGGTTCCCGCGTGGTCAATTCGCTGACCGTCCGCGTGGTGCTCGCCGCGGCGACCCTGGCGCTGGTCGCCTGGGGCTTCTACAGCGGCGAGCTGAACAGCCACGCGCCCTGGCATTTCTGATTCCCCCGGTGGCGGTCAGATCACGTAGACGAAGATGAACAGGCCGATCCAGACCACATCGACGAAGTGCCAGTACCAACTGGCGGCCTCGAAGCCGAAGTGGTGCTCGGCATCGAAGTGACCGCGCAGGATGCGGATCAGCATGATGCTGAGGATCAGCGCGCCGAGGGTCACGTGGGCGCCGTGGAAGCCGGTGAGCATGAAGAAGGTCGAGCCGTAGATACCGGCGCCGAGGGTCAGGCCCAGCTCGTTGTAGGCGTGCACGTACTCCTCGGCCTGCAGGATCAGGAAGGCGATCCCCAGCAGCACGGTCAACGCCAGCCAGGCCTTGAGCGGGCCGCGCTTGTTCTTCTTCAGGGCGTGGTGGGCGAAGGTCACGGTGAAGCTGGAGGTGACCAGCAGGATGGTGTTGATCAGCGGCAGCTTCCACGGCTCGATCACCGCGCTCGGCGGCGGGAACAGCTTCGGGTCCGGGGTCTGCAGCAGCGGCCAGCTGTACTGGAAGTTCGGCCAGAGCATGTGCGCCACGCCCTTGGCACCCTCGCCGCCGAGCCAGGGACCGGCGAAGTGGCGGACGTAGAACAGCGCGCCGAAGAAGGCGGCGAAGAACATCACCTCGGAGAAGATGAACCAGCTCATGCCCCAGCGGAACGAGCGGTCCATCTGCGCGCTGTAGAGTCCGGCGCGACTCTCGCGGATGACGTTGCCGAACCAGCCGAACAGCATGTAGGCGATGATCAGCCCGCCGACGAAGAAGATCCACGGGCCATGGGATTCCTTGTGGCCGGCGGTGAGGTCGTTGAACCAGGTACCCAGGCCGAACACCGTCACCAGCAGGCCGATGCTGGCGATGATCGGCCACTTGCTCTGGGCGGGGACGTAATAGTGTTCGTGGCTTGCCATGTTGTTCTCCTTATCGTCCCGCAACCGGTACGGGCGGCTTCCGCGCAGTGATATCGAAGAGGGTGTAGGCCAGCGTCACGTGCCGCACATCCTTGGGCAGATCGCGGTCGACGATGAAGCGCACCGGCATCTCGATGCTCTCACCGGGTTGCAGCACCTGCTGGGTGAAACAGAAGCATTCGGTCTTGTGGAAGTAGGCGGCAGCCTCGGCCGGGGCAATGCTCGGGATGGCCTGCGCGGTCATCGGCTTGTCGCTCGGGTTGCGCGCGTAGAACACCATCTGGTTCACCGCGCCGGGATGCACCACCAACTGGTCGCCCGCGGAGCGGAACTCCCAGACCATGTCGATATTGTTCGAGGTCATGAACTGCACCTTCACCTCGCGCCCGACATCCACCTGCTGCTCGCCGTTGTAGGCGCTGCCGGCGGTCTTGCCGTTGATCCCCAGGGCGCGGCACATCACGTCGTAGAGCGGCACCAGGGCGAAGCCGAAGGCGAACATCAGCACGGTCACCAGCAGCAGGCGGCCGACCAGGCGGCGGGTATCGACCTTGGCATCGCTCATGGCGCGCTCCTCACTTGACCTCGGGCGGGGTGCTGAAGGTGTGGTAGGGCGCCGGCGAGGGGATGCTCCACTCCAGGCCCTCGGCGCCGTCCCAGGGCTTGGCAGGGGCCGGCTTGCCGCCGCGGATGCACTTGATGACGATGAACAGGAACAGCAACTGGGTGGTGCCGAACATGAAGGCGCCGATCGACGAGACCATGTTGAAGTCGGCGAACTGCAGGTTGTAGTCGGGGATCCGTCGCGGCATGCCGGCGAGGCCGACGAAGTGCATCGGGAAGAACGCCAGGTTCATGCCGATGAAGCTCATCCAGAAGTGCAGCTTGCCGAGGGTCTCGTCGTACATGTGGCCGGTCCACTTCGGCAGCCAGTAGTAGGCCGAGGCGAAGATGCCGAAGATCGCGCCGGGCACCAGCACGTAGTGGAAGTGGGCGACCACGAAGTAGGTGTCGTGGTACTGGAAGTCCGCCGGGGCGATCGCCAGCATCAGTCCGGAGAAGCCGCCGATGGTGAACAGGATGACGAAGGCCACGGCGAACAGCATCGGCGTCTCGAAGGTCAGCGAACCCTCCCACATGGTGGTCACCCAGTTGAACACCTTCACCCCGGTGGGCACCGCGATCAGCATGGTGGCGTACATGAAGAACAGCTCGCCGGTGACCGGGATGCCGACCACGAACATGTGGTGCGCCCAGACCACGAAGGAGAGGAAGGCGATGCTGGCGGTGGCGTAAACCATCGAGGTGTAGCCGAACAGCGGCTTGCGCGCGAAGGTCGGGATGATCGCACTGACCGCACCGAAGGCGGGCAGGATCATGATGTACACCTCGGGGTGGCCGAAGAACCAGAACACGTGCTGGAACAGCACCGGGTCGCCGCCGCCGGCGGCGCTGAAGAAGCTGGTGCCGAAGTGGATGTCCATCAGCATCATGGTCACCACGCCGGCCAGCACCGGCATCACCGCGATCAACAGGAACGCGGTGATCAGCCAGGTCCAGACGAACAGCGGCATCTTCATCAGGGTCATGCCCGGGGCGCGCAGGTTGAGGATGGTGGCGATCACGTTGATCGCGCCCATGATCGAGCTGATCCCGGCCAGGTGGATGGCGAAGATGAAGAAGGTCACGCTGTGCGGGGCGAAGGTGGTCGACAGCGGCGCGTAGAAGGTCCAGCCGAAGTTGGGGCCGCCGCCGGGCATGAACAGGGTGCTGACCAGCAGGCCGAAGGCCGCCGGCAGCAGCCAGAAGCTGAAGTTGTTCATCCGCGGCAGAGCCATGTCCGGCGCGCCGATCATCAGCGGGATCATCCAGTTGGCCAGGCCGACGAAGGCCGGCATCACCGCGCCGAAGACCATGATCAGGCCGTGCATGGTGGTCATCTGGTTGAAGAACGCCGGCTCGACGATCTGCAGGCCGGGCTGGAACAGCTCGGCGCGGATCACCATGGCCATCGAGCCGCCGAGCAGGAACATCATGAAGCTGAACCACAGGTAGAGGGTGCCGATGTCCTTGTGGTTGGTCGTCAGCACCCAGCGCATCAGGCCCTTGGCCGGTCCGTGGTGGTGGTCGCCGGCATGGTGGTCGGGCGTATCGATCACAGCACTCATGGCGGTCTCCTATTGTTGTTTCTGCTTGTAGGCGACGACGTCTTTCGGGGTGACCATGTCGCCATCGTCGTTGCCCCAGGCGTTGCGCTCGTAGGTGATCACCGCGGCCAGGTCGACCTCGTTGAGCTGCTTGCCGAAGGCCGCCATGGCGGTGCCGGGCACGCCGTTGAAGACCACTTCCAGGTGGTGCTCCTTGGGCCCGGTGACGATCTTCGAGCCCTTCAGCGCCGGGAACATCGGCGGCATGCCCTGGCCTTCGGCCTGGTGGCAGGCGGCGCAGATGGTGTGGTAGACCTTGTCGCCGCGCGCGACCAGTTCTTCCTTGGTCCACTCCTTGCTGGTCAGTTCCTTGACCTTCGCCGCCTCTTCCTTGCGCTTGGCCAGCCACTGGTCGAACTCGGCCTTGGGCTTGACGTCGACCACGATCGGCATGAAGCCGTGGTCCTTGCCGCACAGCTCGGCGCACTGGCCGCGGTAGATGCCGGGCTCGTCGACCTTGGTCCAGGCCTCGTTGACGAAGCCGGGGATGGCGTCGCGCTTGACCGCGAAGGCCGGCACCCACCAGGAATGGATCACGTCGCTGGAGGTGATCAGGAAGCGCACCTTGGTGCCCACCGGCAGCACCAGCGGCTCGTCCACCTCCAGCAGGTAATGCTCGTCCTTCGCCTGCCGGTTGTGGATCTGGTCCTGCGGGGTGGCCAGGTTGCTGAAGTACTCGACGTCCTGGCCCAGGTACTTGTACTGCCACTTCCACTGGTAGCCGGTGACCTGCACGTCCAGCTCCGGCTCGGAAGTGTCGTAGATGTGGATCAGGGTGCGGGTGGCGGGCACCGCCATCACCACCAGGATCACGAACGGCACCACCGTCCAGAGGATTTCCACCGTGGTGCTCTCGTGGAAGTGCGCCGGCTGCTGGCCGGTGGAGCGGCGGTGGACGATCATCGACCAGAACATCGCGCCGAAGACCAGCACGCCGATCACCACGCAAATCCAGAAGATGGTCATGTGCAGGTCGAAGACGGACCGGCTCACCTCGGTAGCGCCCGGGGCCATGTTGACCGTCCAGGCGGCATTCGCCTGGCTGATCGCCGAGAGCAAAAGGAAGCCCATCCAGACTCGTGGATGTCGCAGCATTCGGGTTCCCCTTATCGTTGTTTTTATCCCGCCGGCAGACGCCAACGGCCAAGGGGTGGACCGCCAAGACAACGAACTTTGACCGTCGCACCTCGGCACACAGCAAGGCAGGCCGGGTTCATCAGGTTCAGCATTCGAGTGGGAGTATAGACAGCGGCTGCGACATAACAACGCAGCGTAAAAACGTCGCTGGAAAGTGCCGATTCTTCTCTAAAAGCCGCGAGCGGCGTGGCTTTGCAGGCGAATGGTGGCCGCCTGATATATCATCTTCGCATAACCACGAAGCGATTATGACAATCGCGTCTTAGCCGGCGCGCGCCGCCGGCTATGTTTCTCCTCTTCTTCACCATCCCCGTTGTATGGGAGAACCCATGAACACCGCTGCCCTCCGTGAACTCATCCAGCAGGCGCACCTCAGCGAAGCCCGCCACGGTCACCTGGCTGATCTGATAGCCAGCCGCCTGCCCCGCCTGCATCGCACCATCCAGCCGCAAGGCGAGAACACGGAAGACATACTCACCCGCTTCGTCCACGCCTACGTCGAACAGGTACCGGACCTGCTCGACGCCGCCAACAGCGTGGCCCGCGAAGCCGGCATCGAGGAACGGATCAAGCCGGTGCTGAAGGTCGCCGAGCAGTTCTTCCTCACCCCGCCGGCGTTGCTCGCCGGCCACGACGGCCTCGACGCCCTGCTCGACGAAGCCTACCTGGCGCACCGCCTGGTGGAAGAAGTGAACGACCGCTACATCGCCCACTTCGGCCAGGCACTGATCCCACTGGACACCACCGTAGCCAACCTGGTGGCCCACCAGTTGATCGGCGAGCCCTTCGCCAACCGGCTGGACGAAGCCGTCCACCATGCAGTGGAGAACATGCTCGACGCCACCACCTTCGACGCCGACTCGGCCCGCGCCTACCGCGAGAACCTGAAGAACCCGCGGGTGGTCGCCGCCTGGCAGCAGTGGCCGTGCCTGTCGAAGCAGCTCGGGGTGGAACTCAGCCTGGGCTGACCGCCCCGCCACTGCGCGCGCCGCCCAACCCGACGCTGCCGCGCAGGCGCCCTTCCAGGCGACGCTTCAAGGCGCGCGGTTCGATCACCAGGCGCGAGCCCTGCACCGGTGCCATCCGCCCCCAATCCTCGAGCAGCTCCATGCAGGCATGGTCGACATAGCTGAGGTTATCCATCGGTACGTGCAGGGTGGTCCCCGGCTTGACCTCGTCGAGCACCCGCGACAGCGCCGGCACCTTGAGGAAAGTCGCGGCGCCGCTCAGGCGCAGCTCGGCTTCATGCTCGCCGGTGTAGCGCAGGGCGATCTTCAGCCGCGCCGCCTTCAGCACCAGCTTCAGCAGGGTCAGGGCGAAGCCCACCAGCACGCCGGTCAGCAGGTCGGTGAAGACGATGGCCAGAGCGGTGGCCGCGTACACCAGCATCGGCATCCGGCCGTAGCGAGAGAGGTTGCCGAGGGCCTTGAAATCGACCAGCTTGACCCCGGTATAGACCAGCACCCCGGCCAGGCTCGCCACCGGAATCTGCCGCAGCAGGCTGCCGAGCAGGAGGACGAAGGCGAGCAACCAGAGGCCGTGGAAGATCGCCGAGGCGCGGGTTCGCGCACCGGCGTTGACGTTGGCCGAGCTGCGTACGATCACCCCGGTCATCGGCAGCGCGCCGAGCAGGCCGCAGAGCATGTTGCCGACCCCCTGGGCGGACAACTCGCGATCCATGTCCGAGCGCGGGCCGTCGTGCAGGCGATCCACCGCCGCCGCCGAGAGCAGGGTCTCCGCACTGGCGATGAAGGCCACCACCACCGCCGCCAGCAGCAGGGAGGGATCGGCCAGAGCCAGCAGGTCGGCCGGGCGTAGCCAGTCGATGGCCTCGCCGAGGTTGGCCGGTACCTCGACCCGCCGCACGTCCAGCGCCAGCCAGAGGCTGGCCAGGGTCGCCAGGCTCACGCCGAGCAGCGCGCCGGGTAGGAAGCGCAGGCGTTGCGGACGCAGCTTGTCCCAGCCCCACATCACCGCGATGGTGCCCAGCCCGAGCAGCGCCGCGTCGAGGCCGCTGTCCATGCCCAGCGAACCGAGCGCGGCGAACGCCGCCTGGGGGAATGCCAGCAGGTTGTCGAGGCCGGACGCCTTGGGCGCCAGGTCGAGCATCACGTGCAATTGCGAAAGGACGATGAGGATGCCGATGCCGGCGAGCATCCCGTATACCACCGCCGGCGAGGTGACCCGGAACCAGCAGCCCAGGCGCAGCCGCCCGGCGAGCAGCTGGATGGCGCCGGCGAGCAGCAGGATCGGCCCGAGCATGGCCACCCCGTAGGTACGCACCAGTTCGAAGACCAGCACCGCGAGGCCGGCCGCCGGGCCGCTGACCTGTAGCGGCGAGCCGGCCAGGAAGCCGACCACCAGGCCACCGACGATGCCGGTGAGCAGGCCCTTGGCCGGCGGCATCCCGGAGGCGATGGCGATGCCCATGCACAGCGGCAGGGCGACGAGGAACACCACCACGGAGGCCATCAGGTCCCGCGGCAACGTGTCCCGGAGGGACGGAAACACCTTTGAAACATGCATGGCACAGTTCTCCTGCGAATTTTTTCCACGACGAGGGAGCGACGCCAGGACCAGGCCCGGCGCCGGTTGTGTGTGCGCAGTGTGTTTTTTCTTGTAATAGCGACCCGTTCAGCCCCGGAACGGGGCTTCCCAGAGGTCGTCCATGGCAGGAACGGCGAAAGGTGACGCGAAAACGCTGTTGTTATCCGGCGGCCCGCACGGCCGCCGCTATCACGAGTTCAGGTAGCGCGGCGCGGGCGTGGCCATCGGCACCGGATGCTCGCCGTCGAGGGGCAGGAAGCGACCCTGCTTGGCGTCGTAGGCGCGGATCTGCGCACTCTCTATGTCGTACACCCAGCCGTGGATGAACAGTTGCCCACTGGCCAGGCGCGAGGCCACCGAGGGGTGGGTGCGCAGGTGATCGAGCTGGGCCACCACGTTCTCTTCGGTGAGCACCCCGAGGGTGTCGTGGCTGGCGCCGCAGTCGCAGTTGTCCGCCACCACCGTGCGCGCCACCTCGGCGTGCCGCAGCCAGGCCTTGACCGTCGGCATGCGTTCCAGGGTCTGCGGGTCGAGCACGGCGCGCATCGCCCCGCAGTCGGAGTGGCCGCAGACGATGATGTGGTGCACGCCCAGCGCCAGCACGGCGTATTCGATGGCGGTGGAGACGCCGCCGTTCATCTGCCCGTAGGGCGGCACCACGTTGCCGACGTTGCGGGTGACGAACAGGTCGCCGGGGGAACTCTGGGTGATCAGCTCGGGAACGATGCGCGAATCCGCGCAGGTGATGAACATCGCCCGCGGCCGCTGGCTATTGGCGAGCTTCTTGAACAGCGCCTGCTGCTCGGGAAAGACCTCCCGGCGGAAATGCTGGAATCCATCGACAATCCTTTTCAATGCGTCGTCAGCGCTTTCCTGCTCTGGAGAATCGGACTTAACGCCCCGCATACGGTCTGGCATGGTTCGGAACCTCGATGAATGGATCGATTGAATTTTCCCACGTCTGCCGACGCTTTCCCCATAGGAAAAAGGCACAACAAACGCAGAGCGACCTACGTGACCGGCCGGTCACTTCTGGTGCTCAACGCTAATGCCCGAAGCTTAACCATAAATTAAAAAATCCCTCTATCTCGCACGTTGTCAGCTTTTTTCACGATATTTCCAGAGGATGTCGACAGGCTATCATGGCAAACGAGTGGCATTTCCATTCGCCCCGCATAAGTGGTGAAAGGTTTCAGTCAACCGGTTGGCTACGTGCAGGGAAATTCGTCGAATGGGAAAATCCGGCGCACCGCGCCAGCGGCCATGACCTGGCCGCCCGGCGCCAGCCAGCTATCAGAACAGGTCCAGTTGGCGGCGCACCGGCGCACCAGTGGGGAACAGCGGCAGGTTCGGCACGAAGCGCGCCAGCAGGCACGCCGCAGCCATTCGCTGGCGTTGCTGGCCGTCACGCAGGACCTGGCGGCAGCGCGCCTCGCCCAGAGGTTCGCCGAGCAGGTAGGCGCGCCCGGCGACGAAGCGTGCGCCGTGGTCCCGCCACCAGGCGGTAACCCGCGCCGCGTCCGGCCAGGTGAGGTTCTCATCGTCGTCGAGGGCGACGTCTTCGTCGTCGGGATCGTCGTTGGGGCCAGGGTCGTAGTCGGGCAAGGCCTCCAGCTCCAGGTCGAGCAGCGCCAGGTCGGCGCCGGTGATCAGGCTGAAGGCCTCGCCGGCGACCCGCGCCAGACTCTCGTCGCGCATCTGCTGGATCAGCCAGGGCACCGCCACCGGATCGCCGAACAGGCCGGTGGCCTGGATGCCGATCCGCCGCGTGTCCGCCGCCTGCATCAGTTGGCGAATCCAGGCCATGCTGGTGTCACGCGGCTGCCAGGCGAGCAGCACCCTGGTCGCCGGCAGCTGGAATGGGCCGGGCTGCCCGGCGAACGCACGCAATGGCCCTAACGCCTCCTCGTCGCCCATCTGCGCGGTGGCCCAGTTGGCCCAGAAGCGCAGGCTCGGGTCGTCGTGGGCGCGGTAGGCGCGGATATTCGCCATCAGGTCGCGCCGACGCAGCTCGCCGGCGGTGCGCGCGGCGCGCGCCAGCACCGCCGGGTCGGCGTGGCCAAGGGCGGACAGCAGCGCCGGCCCCGGGTCATGCCGGTGCATGCCGCAGGCGGCCAGGCCAATGGCGCGGAACAGCGGCTCGGGCGAGGCCAGCAGGCGCTCCACCCAGGGCCGCGCCTGGCCCCAGTCGAGCCAGCCGAGGGCTGCGGCGAAGAATCGCGCGCCCTCGGGAAAACGCCGTAGGTGCTCGCACAACTGGGCCAGGGCTGTACCGTTCGTGCCACGAAACACCAGTATCGCAGCGACGAAAACCTCTCCCTCGGCGTTTGTGTCCAGCGCCTTCAGCACCAGGTCCAGGCTCCTCAGTCCACCTATCTGCAACGCATCCAGATGCGCCTCAATCCGATTGTCGAGATCCAGCAGGTGCGCCAGGTCGTAGTGGGGAGCACGCACGGCATGGTCGCGCAGCCCCGCCAGAAAGCCGGCCTCCTCGACGTGCTGGTCGATGACAGCGGCGACATTCATCGTCGATCAGTTCTCCGGGCAGACATGACGCTGCCAGGTGCCGCCGTCGTAGCTGAGCACGCATTCATCGCCCACCACCCACATCACCTCGGGTTTGGCATCGATGGCGTAGTAAGCCTTCTTACCCTGCACTGGCACCTTGGTCTCACTCAGGCGCGTACCGTCGTACTCGAGCAACTGGTCGGTCGCGGTCACATAGAGCTTGCCGGCGAACTCCACCATATTCTCCAGTACCTCCGAGCACAGGTCGCGGTCGCCGATATCGGTCCAGCCGACCTGTGCGCTGCCGCGTAGCAGGATGCCGCCGGAACCGCCTATGTAGACAGTGCCATCGGCGGCGCAGTGCACGCAGTAGAGCGGCAGGTTGGTGGGCGCCGCCGATGCCTGCCAGCCCTTGCCGTCCCAATGCCAGATGGCGCCGGCATCGCCGACGGCATACACATCGTCGCGCGAAAACCCGTCTATACCGTTCAGGCAAGCGGTAACCTCGTCCCCCAGGGGGACATAAAGCCCCTGGTCGATACGCTGCCAAACGCCCTTGTTCTGCCGCAGCACCTGGTTCTGGGTGCCGCAGGCATAGAGCTCACCGTCCACCTCGCAGAGATCCATCAGGTAGACGTTGTCGATGTCCAGCGTGGCATCCGTGCTGGACTGCCCGGACGGGTGTTCACGCAACAGGCCGGCGCGTCCCAGGAAGCAGTAGTCACCTTTCTGCTGCCCGCGCCGCGGACTCCTCTGCAGGGCGCTGTAGACGACTTCGGGGATATCGTAGACGTGGAACCAGTCGTCCTGGTCGATCATCATCACCCGGGTCACGCTGGGTTCCGCGCCCTCCAGGTAGAGGTGCCCGGCGAGCAGCGCCTCTTGAGGCCCGATCGCAATGACGTTGGTGAAATAGAGGGCGGTCTCGCTCTTTGCCATGGTTCAGTTCCTATGGACGTCCCGCAGGTGCCGGCGCGGAACGCGCGGGTGGTATGACTTTTCCCGCCGCGCCCGAGGCGCGGAGGTTCGTGGCGGTGGTGCAGCCCGGCCCCTTCTTGGGCTTGGCCTTGTAGTACTGGTCGAGCTGGAAGGCGACGCACTCCTTTTCTTTTTTCGTCAGCTCGCGCGGCGGGCTCAACGCTCCCCCTGCCGAAGCAGCCGCGGTGTTGCGCGCGGTTTCGTACTTGAACGGCTTGCCTTTGTCGAAGTGGTCCAGTTCGACCGGATCGAACTTCGCGTGACAACGCTTGTGCGAGCCCTGGTGCTGGTTGCCGCGCGACACACAGATCACCGGGGCCTTGGAGTGGCTGTAGCCGGCCTTGCCGCGCATACAGCGACCAGGAATCAGGTGGTGGCCGGTCTGTGCGCCCCCGCCCGCCGTGCTAGGGCACGCCTTGCTGTAGGGCTGCAGGCGCAGGTGCTCCATGCCGGCACACTTGCCGCCCGGCTTGAAGGCCGCCTTCATCTTCGAGGTGTGCGGCCAGGTCGCGGTATTGCCGGGAGAGGGGTTGTGGTTGTGGGTGGTCAGGTCGAGATGGCGGACGACGTTCAGGCCTTCGATCTTCACGTCCATCGACCATGAAGTGAAATAGACCTTGCCGGTATTGGTACTGGTGATGATGCCTTTCTTCGGCGCACGCCCAGCCTCGTCGCCGTAGCTCTTCTTGAAGTGGCTCTTGTTCTTGAGCATCACTTCCTTGCGGGTGATCCTTACGGTCCGGCTACCTCGGGTGGTGTCCTTCGACATGCCGGTATTAGGGTAGGGGACCGGCACGCCCAACGGCGTCGGTGGTGCCTGAGGCGGCGTGAAGCAGACGTCGGGGAACGACGCTATCGATTTCCCCGAGGCCGACTTGCAGGAGAGCTCGCGGCCGTTGGCATAGACCTCGTTGGCCATCTAGTTCGCCCTCACTCGCTGGTAGCCAAGCACCACCGCGGCCCGTTCGCCAGCATCGTTGCCCGAATGACAGAGTACCTGCGGGCCGTGTGCATACCCCTTGCGTGAGGCGGCAAGGGCGATGCACAGCAGCGCGGGGCCTGTCATCGCTCCGCACTCGCCGATGCAATCCGCAGGGCTCCAGAGTTCGACGCGCTCCTTGCGCACCCGCAGGGTTCGACTCAAGGCCAGCGCGGCCTCCTTGAAGTAATACTGCTCGCCGGGGAGGTCTGCCAGGCGATAGTCGACAAGTTCGTAACCGAACCCGCAGTCCGCGAACGCCGCTTTCACCGCCTGGGTGAGGCCGTCCGCCCGCAGCGGCAGGCCCTCGCTTTCGACGGTAGCCTTCTCCACCCCGAACCCCAGCCCCAGGCACAGCAATTGCGGTTCCTCGCTGGCGCACGCGGCCGTCACCAGTACCGCCGCCGCGCCTTCGCCGGGGATGAAGCCATCCTGGCAGTGGCTGCCCAGCAGCCGGTCGCGTTCCTGGTAGGCCGCCAGCGTCGCCGCGGTCAGGTAGGAATCGACTCCGGCGATCAGCACCTTCGAACACCCCTGTTCGATGAGCTTGCGCGCGTTGAGGAGCGCCACCGCGGCGCTCACCCGACCGCGCGGGATGACGCAGGAACGTTCATGGAAGCGGTAACCCAGGCGCTCTTCGATGGCCTGTAGCAAAGGCTGCTCCAACCCCGCCAGTCGTCCGGGCCGGTCGACTTCGGCAACGCCAAGCAGCAACGGCATTTCGCGAATGTCCTCGGCAGGCAACCCGGCCACACATTCGGCGATGGCCATGGCAGCCATCCCCACCAATTGCGCGTAGCCGGAGGACGGCTCGGGCAGCATCACCGGAGCGCCGACCAACCATTCGCCGCCCTGGTCGATGAAACGGGTTTCCTGGAAGTTGTCCAGGGCGCAGCGGATCGCCGCGCAGCTGGCCGGCGCGCTGAGGCCGACCGCACTGACCATGCCGGAGGCGACGATGCTCAGGGCCTGGCTCATGCCTCGTCCTCCTCGGCCTGGCGGCTGCGTACCAGTGCGGCAAGCGAGGGGTAGTAGTCCTTGCCCAGCTCGCGGGCGCGCCACCAGGCGGCGGACTTGCTGCCGACCAGCACCTGGGCGATCTCGAACAGGTTGCGCTTCAACGGCCGGCGGATACGCCAGGTGACTTCCACGCGACGGGCGTCGCAGTCCACCAGCAGGGTATCGATCCGCGCCTGCGCGGTTTCGTGGCCACCCTTTTTCAGGAAGAAGGTCACCGGCACCTCCCTGCGCGGCACGCGGAAGGCCGCGCGCTCCTCGCCGGTGAGGTTGAGCAGCAGGACCTCCTCGCCGCCGCGCAGATGGTCGGTCCACTGGTCGGCCGGCGCGGACTGGAAGTAACGCTCGTCGAAGTCGGCGGGCAGGAACGGGAAGCGCTCGGCCAGCCAGGCGTCGTCGTAGCGGCCGGCGAAGCCGACCCGGGCCTGCCAGTGGCGACCGAGCGGGCCGAGCGCCATCGGCGTGAAGCGGCCGTGGGGGCTGTCCACCGGCTCGCCGAGCTTTTCCGTGGCCGGCATCGGCGTGCCGACGATCTCGGCGGTGTCGGCGCTGCGCGGAAACCAGCCACATCCGGCCGGATTGGCCATGTAGCAATCCATGAAACCGGGGTTGTCCGGCGAGGCATGGCTGCCGCCGAAGGCACTGGCGTAGGAAATATCCTGGCGCTGGAACGGCTGCGCGACGCCCGCGCCGGCACCGAGCAATCCCGGTTCCCACTGGCGCGGCCCATGCACCGTCAGCGCCTTGCTCACCCGGCCGACGCGGATGCCCGCGGTCAACTGCTGTACCGGCCGCCCGCCGGGCGCCCGGGCGCTGCCCAGCACCAGCACATCGCAGAACGGCTTGAAGGGAACGAACTCGCACTCCCGGCGCGGCGCGGAAAGCCCCGGCTCGCCATAGAATTCATCGACCATCAGCAGCGTCTGCTGCTCGTCCAGCAGGCGCGCCTCGCGACCGTCCAGCGGCAGGTCGAAACTGCCCTTGGCGATCACCACCAGCGACTCCCGGCCTTCGGCGTCGAGCCCCTGGTTGTAGGCGGCGGCCAGCGGGGTGGCGTTCAACAGTTCCATGTCGGGCCCGCCGCGCTCAGTTGATCTGCACCGAACCGCCCTTGATCCGGTTGACCCCGGTGGAGCGGCTGGAAAGATAGGCGCCACGGATGATCACCTTGCCGGCGCGGGTCAGGGTGATGCTGGCCTTGCCGCAGCGCAGGACGATCTCGCGTTCGGCGCTGAACTCCAGGCGTTCGCCGTCCAGCCGGGCGGACGCTTCCTGCGGCAGGCGCTGGATACGCCCGATCACCAGTGGCTGGCGCGGGTCGCCGGCGACGAACAGCAAAGCCACCTGGGCGCCGATATCGGCGCGACTGAGCTGGGTGGTGGTGGCCGCCGCCAGGCCGTGCTCGCTCGGGCAACCGGGATAGGCGACCACCGGAGCGGCGGCGTCCGGCACGTCGAGGAGGACGCCGATGACCACGCCGTCCAGGCGCGCGGGAAGGGCCGTCGTGGCCCCAGGTAGATGGATCTCGACACTCATGCGCTGACTCCCTGGCTCTGCGCCGCTTCAGTTCTGGAGGATCTTGCGTCCCTTCACCACCACGTTCTTGTCGGCCTTGACGTTGATCGCCCCGGATCCGTCGATGGTGATGTTCTTGCCGCTGATGACGATGCTGCCGTCCTTCTTCATGCGGATGCTGGCGGCACCGGTGACCAGGGTGATCGAGTCGCCGGCGTTGAGCGTGAAGCTCTTGCCCACGTCCAGGCTATCGTCCTTGCCCACCGAGGTATCGCGGCCCTGGCCGACGCTGCGCGACTCGTTCTTGCCGATGCTGGTGCTCTGGTTGCCGCCTATGTCGATGGTCTCGTTGGCGCCCACCGACTCGCTGCGGTCGGCGCCGATGCTGATCGTCTCGTTGTTGCCCACCGACTCGCTACGGTTCGCGCCGATGCTGATGGTCTCGTCGTTGCCGACGTCCTCGGTGCGATTGGCACCGATGCTGATCTTCTCGTTGCTGCCGACCTTCTCGGTGCGGTCGACGCCGATGCTGATAGTCTCGTTGCTGCCGACGTCCTCGGTGCGGTTCGCGCCGATACTGATCTTCTCGTTGTTGCCGACCTTCTCGGTGCGGTCGACGCCGATGGTGATGGTCTCGTTGTTGTCCACGGTCTCGG
>NZ_KV813625.1:0-280 GCF_001813645.1 Pseudomonas sp. HMSC063H08 | reverse complement strand
ACCTTGTATTCGAGGCACTGAGGGGAAAGGGTGGAGGAGACGATGGCCGCGCTGTTGATCGCGGCCGAGGCCGTGAACGAGAGGCTGAAGGTGGCGGCCGCCGCTGCCAGGCGGCGGAGGTTGTGGCTGGTCATCAGCGCGACCTCCTGGCCTTGGCGATCAGCTCAAGAGCGCGCGAAACATCCGGTTCGCCGTAGACCACGTACTGCCTATCGACTACTACGGCAGGGATCTTCTCGACACCGAGACTCCACGCATCGGCGACGTCTTGTTGTGCCTT
>NZ_KV813624.1:0-38178 GCF_001813645.1 Pseudomonas sp. HMSC063H08 | reverse complement strand
TTCGTGGATACGCTCGACGAAGCGGTTGAAGGCATTGGCCAACGTACCGAATTCATCGTTGCTGGTGACCCGCAGGCGCTTGGTCAGGTCGCCTTCGCCCTGGGCGATGTCCTGCATGGCGCGGCCCATGTCGGTGAGCGGCTGCATCAGTACGCGGATCAGCATGCCGAGGAGAAGCATGATGCCGACCACCGCGATCAGCGTGGCGACGATCGCCGAAGTGCGGAATTCGCTGAGCATCGAATAGGCGGTGTCGCGGTCGAGGACCAGGGCGACGTACCAGGTCACGCCGGGCAGTCCCTTCACCGGGGTGAAGGAAACGAACTGGCTGCGGCCGTCGAGTTCCACCTCGTGGACCCCGGGGTCGATGTTCGGTGCGCCCTTGGGATAGGCTTCGGCGAGGGTCTTCAGGACCAGCCCGGAGTCGGGGTGGAGGAGGATCTTGCCGGCGTCGCTGACCAGGAAGGCGTAGCCGGCACCATCGAACTTCAGGGAATTGAGGATCGCGGTCAGGGTCTCCAGCTTCATGTCGCCGGCGGCGACGCCCAGCAGTTGACCGGCGTGCCGCACCGGCAGCGACATGGCGAGGATCTGCTCGCCGGTGCCGGCATCGACGAAGGGTTCGGTGACGATAAGCCGGTCGGCCGCCAGCGCGTCCTTGTACCAGGCGCGGGTACGTGGGTCGTAACCTTCCGGCATGGCGTCGTAGGGGCGCATGGTGAAGGCGCCGCTGGCCGCCTCGCCAAGATAGACCGACGCGAAATTGCGGCTGAAGACGGGCTGTTCCAGTTGCCTTGCGATATTCGCCTCGTCGGGCTGCTCGAGCAGCGCCAGTTGCGAGGCCAGGCCTTCCACCAGGTGCATGCGGCCTTCCAGCCAGCTCTGGATGTTGCTGGCGGTCAGGGTGCCGATTTCCCCGAGGTAGTTTTCCGTGTCCGTGCGCACGGCCTCGCGCTGTCGGTAATCGTTGTAGAGGATGAAGCAGGTGAAGGCGAAAACCACCACCAATGCGGCGGCGAGAAGGATTTTCTTGGCAAACGACAGCGAGCGAAGCATGAGCGATGCGTCCTGGCAAAAGCCTCAAGAAGGGCGGGGAGCCCAGGCCACCAGGTAGGGAGCTTGCGGGGGAAAGCCATGATCCAGCGCCTGAACGGCCGGCTTTGTAGCACAGTGCCAGCATAAAGGCAAAATAGTGGCGCCATGAAAATGGCGCCACTGGAGGGAAATCGCTCTGGAAGAGGACGTCAGTCCGGAGCCAGTCCGCCGACTTTGGTGCCGACGCCGTCGAAGAAGGCTTTCAGACCGCCGACGATACCGCTGTCCGTGGGACTCAATACGGCAATCAGAGCCACCGCGATCAAACCGGCGATAACCGCGTATTCGATGGCGTTTGCCCCTTCTTCGTCCGCCAGGAATGCGCGAACTTTGCAATACACGAACAGGGTCAGGTTCTTCATTCTTGTTTGCTCCTCGAACGCGGCAATCACCGAGACAGAGCCCTGCCTCCACGCTGAGGCTAGGCCGATGATGGCGTTTTGCAACAACTAAATGGCATTAGTAGGAGTGGATTAGTCGCAAGGTTATATGGCGGGTTACAAGGCTTGGACTACATCTAATGACAAATTGACATTGATTATCCCGAGTCTAGATTCAGGCCTATCGTCGCAAGTTCGAAGTTATGAACTTTGGTTCTTGAATAACGACTGTCGCCAGTCGATAACCCCAATGTACCTGCCATGGAAAGCCAGTCCCGGAGTATGGCCATGACACGGACAGCGAGACGCCCGTTTTTCTTTTCCGATCATCGGCGATCGCCGGTGATTTTCCGTTCATCGACCTGTCCGGACGCATAGCAGGGGTCTGCCCATGAATAGCAAGGTGCTGATGGCCCTGGCCGGCCTGCTGCTGCTCGGTGCGGTGCTGCTCGGATACCTCGGCGTATCCATCGGCCGCGCGCCATCGAACGCGCATGCTCCATCCGTGGCGCCGGCTTCGGCGGCGGTGGACGCTTCGCTGGAAAAGCTCGAACGCAAGCCGGTGCTGGTGGCCAGTCGCGATCTCCCGGCGCTGGCGGTGATCGGCAAGGACGACCTGAGCGTCGAGCTGTTGCGGACCGCACCGGTCGGTAGCTACGACAGGCCCGAGGCGTTGCTCGGCAAGCGGGTCTGGGTCGCGGTGCCGGCCGGCAGCATTCTTTCCGCCGCGACCCTAGAACCCGGCGGTCCGCTGGCCCGGACCATCCGTCCGGACGAGCGGGCGATGGCGATCGCTGTGGACGAAGTGGTCGGCGGCGGCGGCTTCGTCCTGCCCGGCGACTATGTCGACGTGATGCTCTTCGTGCGTGACGAGCGGGACGGCGAATCGACCCCGCTGGCGCAACTGGTGTTGCCCGGAGTCCGGGTACTGACCTACGGCGAGCGCATCGCCGTGGGCAGCGATGGGCAGGACCGCTCGAACCAGGAAAAGGACCCGCGTCCGCCGCGTACCGCGGTGCTGGCGGTACCGGAGGACGGCGTGGCGCGGCTGATGCTGGCGAGCCAGGCCGGTTCGCTGCGCCTGGCCATCCGCAGCAAGGACGAAGAACTCTACCGCAGGGAGCAGGAAGGCGCGCTGCTGCAAGCGTCGCTGGGCGCGCCGAGCGCGGCGCTGAGCCTCGACCAACTGCTGGAGCGCCGCAAACCGACGGCGCCGAGCGTGCGCAGCGCGGCTCCGCGCGTGCCGGTGGCCAACGGGGTCACGGTCTACCGTGGCAGCGCCATGACCCATGAAGCGCCTTGAGGGGAGCCGGCATATGCATCGGAGCACCGGGATAGGCGTGTCGCGCTGGCTGGGAGGGCTGCTGGGGGTGGCGTTGGCGCTGCCGGCACTGGCTTTGCCGCAGGGCTGCATCGAGTTGCTGGCGCAGGCGCCGCGGGTCGATGTCGTCCAGGGGCAACAGCGTGACCTGCGCCTGGCGGTGCCGATCGAACGGCTGGCCATCGGCGATCCGAAGATCGCCGACGTACAGTTGCTGGATCGTCGCGGCTTCCTGGTCACCGGCAAGGAACAGGGCTCCACCAGCCTGCTGATCTGGACCGGCTGCAGTCCCGAGCCGTTGCGCAGCCTGGTGGAGGTCGAGGGACGCGGTAGCGTCGATACCCGCGGTGCTCCAGCGTTCACCGCCGGCGCCGCGGAGGAGCTACCGAACCAGGTGCAGACCGATATCCGCTTCGTCGAGGTCAGCCGCAGCAAGCTGAAGCAGGCCAGCACCTCGTTCGTCCGGCGCGGCGGCAACCTCTGGGTGCTCGGTGCGCCAGGCAGCCTCGGCGACATCAAGGTCAATGCCGACGGCAGCGGCCTGGGCGGCACCTTCGGCACCGGCAGCTCGGGATTCAACCTGATCTTCGGCGGCGGCAAGTGGTTGAGCTTCATGAATGCCCTGGAGGGCAGCGGCTTCGCCTATACCCTGGCGCGCCCGAGCCTGGTGGCGATGAGCGGGCAGAGCGCGTCGTTCCTCGCCGGCGGCGAGTTTCCGATCCCGGTGCCGAACGGCACCAACGACAACGTCACCATCGAATACAAGGAGTTCGGCATCCGTCTGACCCTCACCCCGACGGTGATGAACAACCGCCGCATCGCTCTCAAGGTGGCGCCGGAGGTCAGCGAACTGGACTACAGCGCCGGCATCCAGAGCGGCGGGGTGGCGGTGCCGGCACTGCGCGTCCGGCGCACCGACACCAGCGTGATGCTGGCCGACGGCGAGAGCTTCGTGATCAGCGGGCTGACCAGCAGCAACTCGGTGAGCAACGTCGACAAGTTTCCCTGGCTGGGCGACATCCCGATCCTCGGTGCGTTCTTCCGCTCGACCAAGCTGGACAAGGACGACCGCGAGCTGCTGATGATTGTCACCCCGCACCTGGTCCAGCCGCTGGCCGCCGACGCACAGTTGCCGGACCTGCCCGGCGAGGGCCTGCGGCACTACGATCCGGGGTTCTCGCGCCTGTACTTCCTCGAGCGCGGCGAGTACGACGGCCAGCAGAACGACACCGGTCTGTCGGATTAGGAGGCGCGCATGAACCAGAACTTCGTGGCGCTGACCCAGCATCCCGGCGAACTCGACTGGTTGCAGAACAGCCTGGCGTCCGCCGGCCAGGTGGTGCCGGCAGGCAGCGCCAGCCTGGAGGAGTTGCTGGCGCTGCTCGACGTCACCGCCGCCGGGGTGCTGTTCATCAGCCTCGGCAAGAGCAACCTGGTGTCCCAGGGCGCGCTGGTCGAGGGATTGGTATCGGCGCGGCCGATGCTCTCGGTGGTGGCCATCGGCGACGGCCTGGACAACCAGTTGGTGCTGGCGGCGATGCGCGCCGGCGCGCGCGACTTCATCACCTACGGCGCCCGCGCCAGCGAGCTGACCGGGCTGATCCGGCGCCTCGGCGGACGCCTGCCCAGCGTGCCGGTGAGCGCGGCGCGCCAGGGCGAGCTGCTGACCCTGGTCAGCGCCCGACCGGATGCCGACGGCGCCTTCGTCGCCTTGCACCTGGCCAAGGCGTTGCAGGAGCAGACGCCGAACCAGGTCCTGCTGCTGGACGTCGGCCAGCCCACCGGCGAGGCGCTGGCGATCCTCGGCCTGGACTCGGCCTTCACCTTCAGCGACGCCTTGCGCAACCTGCGGCGCCTCGACCAGACCCTGATCGACAGCGCCTTCACCCGCCTCGACAGCGGCCTGCGGATACTCAGCCTGACCGACGAGCCCGGCGTGCTGGAGCGAGTCACCACCGCCGAACTCTATCTGTTGCTGGGCAACCTGCGCGGGGCGTTCAGCCATGTGGTGGTCAACCTCACCGGGCTGCCCGAGGGCGAGCTGAGCAACCAGTTGCTGGTGCAGGCCAACCGCGTGCTGTGGATGGTCGACCAGAGCGTGCCGTCCTGCAAGAAGGGCCTGGAGCGCCTGCGCCGCCTGCGCGAGCGCAACCTGCCGTTGCCCTCCATCGAGTTGCTGATCGAGCGCTACCTGCCCAATGTGGCGCCGGACCAGCAGGCCCTCAGCCGGATGTTCGACCTCGATCTGTTCGGTGTCCTGCCGTTGTCCCCGGAATCGCGCCTGCGCGCGAAGAACCTCGGCAAGAGCCTGTTCGAGGTGGCGCCGCGCGACCCATTGGCGGCCAAGCTGCGGCAACTGGCGGACAGCCTGTGCGTGACACGCGGCGAGCGCCGTTCGCTGTTGTCCTGGCTCGGCCGGGCCAAGGCGGCGCTGCTATGAGCACGGGATTCGGCGCGCGTCCTGACGGCGGTGCCTTCCACTACCGCCAGGAGCAGGACATCCAGGCGCTGAAGCTGCGCCTGCACCGCTACATCATCGACGAGATCGACGAAGACGGCATGAACCTGCTGGAGGGCGCGCGCTCCGCCGTGGTCCAGTACGTCTCGGAAAAGGTCTGCGAATACGGCTCGCGCCATCAACTGGCGATCTCCCGCTACGAACTGGACCGCCTGGCCGAAGAGGTGGTCGACGAACTCACCGGCTTCGGCCCGCTGGAGATCCTCCTGCGCGATCCCGGCGTCTCGGAAATCCTCGTCAACGGACCGGGCCGGGTGTTCGTCGAGCGGGAAGGGCGGCTCTACCAGAGCGACCTGCGCTTCATCGACGACCACCATGTGCTGCGGGTGATCCAGCGTATCCTCGCGCCCCTCGGCCGACGCCTGGACGAGTCCAGCCCGATGGTCGACGCGCGCCTGCCGGACGGCAGCCGGGTCAACGCGATCATTCCCCCGGTGGCGCTGGACGGGCCGTGCATCTCGATCCGCAAGTTCAGCCAGGAGCTGCTGCGCAGTGCCGACCTGCTGGCCTACCAGAGCGTCGACGAAGCCTTGCTCGAGTTCCTCCGCCAGGCGGTCTCGCGCCGCTGCAACATCCTCATCAGTGGCGGCACCGGCACCGGCAAGACCACCTTGCTCAACGTCATCAGCGGCTTCATCGACGAACGCGAGCGGATCGTCACCATCGAGGACACCGCCGAGCTGCAACTCGGCCACGACCACGTGGTGCGCCTGGAGACCCGTCCGCCGAACGCCGAGGGCTACGGCGAGGTGACCGCCCGCGACCTGATCCGCAACGCCCTGCGGATGCGCCCGGACCGGATCATCCTCGGCGAGATCCGCGGCGTCGAGGTGCTCGACGTGCTGCAGGCGATGAACACCGGCCACGACGGCTCGATGAGCACGGTGCACGCCAACTCGGCGATGGATTCGCTGCTGCGCATGGAGATGCTGGTCGGCCTGACCGGCAACAGGCTGCCGGAGCAGACCTTGCGCCTGATGATCTGCGCCGCGCTGGACGTGGTGGTGCAGATCACCCGCCTGGCCAGCGGTCGGCGTTGCATCAGCGAAGTGCTGGAGGTGCTGGAGGTGCGCGACGGCGTGTACGTCACCAATACCCTGTTCAGTCTCGACCGGCGCGGTAGCGGGCAGTTCGTCCGCCAGGCCGCGCCGGTCGGGCAGAAATTCCGCCAGGCGCTGCTGTGAACGGCGCGCAACTGCTGGTGCTGTTCAGCGGCGTGCTGGCTTTCGCCGCGCTGGCCCTGGCGTTCATGGGCTGGCGCGCCGGGCGCAACGAACTGGTGGTTGAACGGCTGCTGGGACGCCAGGAGGCGGTCGCGGTGCGGCCGCGCAGCAGTCACTGGCTGGCTCGCCAGATGCGTCGCGCCGGTATCCAGCGCCCGCGCCCGTGGTTGTTCGGGGCGGCAGTGCTCGCGCTGCTGCTGGTCTGGAGCGGATTGCGCCTGTTCGGCATCGTCGGTGCGCTAGGCGGCCTGCTACTGGCGGCGCTGTCCTGCCGCGTCGCCCTGGGCATGCTCTACCAGCGCCGCCTGAAGCGAATGATCCGGCAGATGCCGCGCTTCCTAGACCAGGTGGTGCGCAGCCTGCACGCCGGGCGCACGCTGGGCGACGCGCTGATGCAGGCGGTGGAGAACGCCGAGGAGCCGCTGCGCGACATCTTCACCCTGGCACGCAACCACGTGCTTCTCGGCATCCACCTGCCGGAGGCGTTGCAGGAAGTCGCCGAACTCTACGAGGTGGAGGAACTGCGCATCCTCGCCCTGGGTGTCTCGGTCAACCACCGTTATGGCGGCAATACCAGCGACCTACTGGACAGCATCGTCAAGCTCATCCACGAGCGCGAGAAGCTCAGCCGGCAGTTGCACGCGATGACCGGCGAGACACGGATCAGCGCCTATGTCCTGGCCGGCGTACCGAGCGCCCTGGGCGGCTACATCCTGGCGAGCAACCCGGGCTATCTGCTGAACATGTGGGCCGACGGCACCGGGCGTTTCCTGCTGCTGGCCTCGCTCGGGCTGCAACTGCTCGGCTGCTATGCGCTGTGGCGCATGCTCAAGAGCGTCTAGGAGGTGGCCATGCAGGCACAGTGGCTGATTTTCGCGGCGCTCCTGATGGCGGTCGGCGGTGCCTTGTTGCTGTTGCTCCAGGCGCGCAACGGCAGCCGCGAGCAGCGCCTGATCGAGAGGCGCCTGGGAGCGCTGGCCAACCCTGGCGGCTCGACCAGGTGGCTGGCCGGCATGACCGAGCGGATGGACGACAGCTTCTGGGTGCGGCGCCTGCAACTGATGGACAGCGAGGCCCGCCAGTTGCTGCAACAGGCCGGCTGGCACGAGAGTCGCTACCGGACCCTGTACCTGATTTCGGTGTTCCTCACGCCGCTGCTGTTCGTTCTCCTGGTCTTGCTGGTCAAGCTGCTGCGCGCCGAGAGCGAGGCGTCCTACGCGGTGCCGCTGCTGTTCGCCGCCGGCATCGGTTTCCTCCTGCCCAAGCAGGTGCTCAAGCACTTCGCCAAGGCGCGCCGGGCGCTGATCGCCGACGAGATGATCCTGTTCGTGCAACTGATCCGCATCCTCTTCGATGCCGGCCTGACCGTGGAGCAGACGCTGCGCGTGGTCTGCCTGGAAGGCCGCGGGATCACCCCGCAACTGGCCCGCGAGCTGGACCTGGCGCTGACCCGTGCCGACAACGGCATCGACCTGGCGGAAGAGCTGGAGGCGCTTGCCCGGCGCCTGCAGGTGGACCCGCTGAACGACTGCTGCGGCGTGCTACGGCAGATGTTGCGCCAGGGCGGCAGTGCGCGCAGCACCCTGCTGACGCTCAAGCAACTGTTCGAAGACCGGCGCCTGACCACCTTGCAGGAACGCATCGGCAAGCTGTCGGCGAAGATGAGCCTGGTGATGATGGTGCTGCTGTTCCCGGCGCTGCTGATCGTCCTCGCCGGTCCGGGCGTCATCGCCATCACCAAGGCCTTGGGAGGACTGGGATGAAAGCACTGATCGGTATCGGCCTGTGCGCCGCCCTGCTCGGCGGTTGCGCCGCGCTGCCGGGGCGGGACGGCCCACGGGAGTGTTCGCAGCAGCTCGGCCAGGAGCAGGAACTGCAGATGAACATGGTCCGCGACATGATCCGCGAGGGCCGCCTGCATGCGGCCCTGGCCAACCTGGAAAGCATGCCGCCGGGGTTGCTCGACGTGCGCGAGGAAAGGGCGCTGATCCTGCGCCGGATCGGCGACCCGCGGGCCAGGGCCGAGTACCAGGCCCTACTGGAAACCTGCAAGGCAGCCGAGGCGCACCACGGCCTCGGCCTGCTCGCCCTGCGCAATGGCGACAGCGCCCGGGCGGTCCTCGAGCTGCGCGAGGCGGCGCGCCTGCGGCCGACCGAGAGCCGCTTCCGCAACGACCTGGGGGTCGCCCTGCTCAAGCGCGGCGACCGTGTCGGCGCGCGCTTCGAATTCATCACTGCGCTGGAGTTGCAGCAGGGCGGCAAGCTACCGGCGACCAACCTGCTCGGCCTGCTGTACCTGCAAGGCGACCGGGAAGATGCGCAGCGCCTGATCGAGCGTTTGCAGCTGGATGCCCGGGACATCCGCGCGGCCGAGGCGCGGGCGCGCAGTTGGGGTGCCGTACCGACACCCGGCGCGGCGCCGGCAAGCGACGACCCGCTGGCGGAACTGCCGGCGGAGGCGAATATGCATACCGCGATGGCCAACGAGGCGTCCTGAGCCGGCGCCGGAGAGGTGAACCATGCACGAGCGAATCCTGTTCGGCGTCTTGCTGCTCCTGTCCGGCCCGGCCTGGGCCGCGGACACGCCGGCGGTCCGTCCCGCCGCGCCAGCGACGGCCGAACCGCAGACCGCCACCCGCGCCTGGCTGGCCATCCAGGCGAGCGGCCGGGCCGCCAGCCCGGTTCGGCAAAGCGCGACCGCCGCCGAGCGCCAGCGGGCCTACCAGCGCTACCTGAAAAGCTATGAGCACGAGATTCCCGAGTACCTGCTGGAAGATCGTGGCTTCGGCGAGAGCAAGAACTGACGGTTCCTGGCGGAGGGGCAGGGCATGAACGGATGGCCTGCAAGACAGCGCGGGGCGATCGGCATCCTGGCGGCGACCACCCTGCTGCTGGCCTTGATCTGCCTGTTGCTGGTGGTGGATACCGGGCGGCTCTACCTGGAGCAGCGCAACCTGCAGCGAGTGGCGGACGTGGCGGCGCTGGAGAGTGCCTCCCAGGGAGCCTTGTGCGGCGACCAGAGTTCTGCCCAGGCGACGTCTTTCGCCAAGGCCAGCGCGATGCTCAACGGGTTCGATGCGGACGCCGCCGGCTCCAGCCTGTCGGCGGAGGTCGGCGGCGTGCTGAGTGCCGGCGGCCTGCGCAGTTTCATAGCCAGCGCGTCGAACGCGGCTGCCGCCAACGAGGCGGTGCATGTCGAGGTGACCAAGAGCGTTCCCGGCAGCCTGGTCGCCAACCTCGGGGGACTGTTCGGCGGCGGCAATGCCAACGTCGATCTCCGCGCAGAGGCCGTGGCGCGACGCCTGCCGAACGCCACGATTTCCGCAGGTACGGGGCTGGCCAGCGTGAACAGTGGCCAATCGGCGTTGCTCAACCCCATCCTGAGCGGATTGCTGGGCACCCACATCGATCTCTCCGCGGCGGCCTACAACGGTATCGCCGACGCGAAGCTCAGTGTGCTGGACATTCTCGGCGCGGATGGAATGGGCTTGATCGGGGTCGATACCAGCCTGGGGACCATCGAACAGTTGTTGAATACCAACGTCGGCTTGCAGCAGGTACTCGCCGCCAGCGTGAACGTCCTGGCGAAGAACGGCGTAGCCTCGGTCGAGGCCCTGAGAACGCAATTGGTGGGGGTAAAGTCGGCCACGTTGAAACTGGGAGACTTGCTGGGGCTGAGCGCCGGCGAGGTGAACAGCATGTCGCAGCTGGATACGGCGATCAATGCGCTGGATCTCATCATGGCGGTTGCCCAGGTCGCCAACAAGAATTCCGCGGTCGCCGTGAACCTGGGCATCCCCGGATTGGCCAATGCACGGCTCACGGTCGTAGAGCCGAAGAGGATCGTCTCCGGGCCGCCAGGGCAGGATGAGAGCGGTGCCTGGCGCACGGAGGTGCGCCAGTCCCAGGTACGACTTACGGCGGACATCGATTCCGGGTTCCTGTCCATTCTCGCCACCACGAAACTGCAACTGGCCATCGAAGGCGCGTCGGGAGCCGTCTGGCTGAAAAGCATGGCCTGTACCCGCCCGGATACCGCGTTGGACTTCGGTTGGAGAAGCAGCGGAGCGACGATAAAGATCGGCAGTTCGGCCAACATCGATCAGGTCGGCTCGATTCTGGTGCTTGGCGGCTTGGTGCGATTGGATCTCAAGCTCGATACCTCAATCGCCGGCAGCTCGGGCGATACGCGATTCAACGTGAAAGCCGACGGTTCCGATCTCGTCCAGAGCCGCAGGTTGCCGGAAAGCGGCTTTCTCGCCAGTACCCTGAAAACCAGCATCAACGTCAATCCCGTGGTGCTCGGACTGTGCTTGCCTTTGCTGTGCGGCTCGACGGCGCTCACCGACCTCATCGTGAATTCCGTGGTGGCACCTCTGGTCGATGGGCTGCTGACGCCGATCCTGAATCTGGTCCTGCCCTTGCTGGGGGTACAACTTGGATACATCGACGCGGAGATTCTGAAGGTCGATGTCGGCAGGGCGGAACTGCTGATCTAGCAGGTCCGCCGGGCCATCGCGCCTGTCAGTGCACCACCGCTCCGCTGCCCTGCTGCATCGCCGCAGGCGACAGGGCCAGCGCCAGTTGTGTGCGGTTGTGCATATGCATCAGGCGCAGCACCTGGGAGACGTACAGCTTCACCGTGTTCTCGGTGATGCCCAGTTCGTAGGCGATCTGGTAGTTGGTCAGGCCCTTGCTCACCAGCCGCGCCACCGCCTGCTGGCGGGGCGACAGCTTGCCGAACAGCGGATTGCTCGGGGACACCTGGCTTTCCGCGACCGACGCCGGCGGCGCGGACGGCTGGCTGTCTTCGCTCTTGAGGGCACTCGGCTGGCTGTTGCCGTGTACCTCGTACTTGATCTTGTGGATATCGCGGTAGATCGAGTTCAGCGATTCGGCGAGGTATTCCAGGCGCTGGTTGACGTGGCTCAGGCTCAACTGGCTGCGGACGCGCTCGTGCAGGCGGTTCTCCAGGCGTTCGAGGCCATGCAGCAGTTCCTGCGGCGCCACCGGTTTCTGGTAGTAGTCGGCGGCGCCGACCCGCATGGCCTCGATCACTTCCTGGCGGCCATCGTGACCGGTGAGGATGATCGATTCGAAGAACCTGCCGTTGCCGGCGACTTCCTTGAGGCTCTCGATCAGGCGGATACCGTTGTCCTGCCCCAGGTAGAGGTCGCAGATGACCAGGCCGATGTTCGGGTCGGCCTGGAAGCTGGCGATCGCCGACTCCCGGTGGGTGCTGGTTACGCAACGGTAGCCACTGTTTTCCAGCAGTTCGCGGAGTTCCGAGGTCACCTGGGGTTCATCATCGATGATCAAGACGCTGAAATGCCGCGAGGCCGGTTTGTCCATGGTCATACGCTCCATTTGCTTATTTTGTTTTTAACAGGGGACGTGCATTGGAATGCAGCCATACCGAATGGTATTAGCCATAAGCATATAGTCGCTAAGTGAGGTCTTCCGCAAGTTTACTCAGATAATTTTACTGATAATCAGATGTGCCAAAAGGCCGGCGCTCATGGCGAATATAAAAGGGAATGACTTGTTTTTTGACGGTGCCCTTCGAAGGCGAACTTCTTCATTCATTGCGGACTTTTCTACCGAACGTTTGAATAACTTTACGAGGATGAATAGCGCGATGCACAGCAGGCAGCCGAAGGCCAGGCTATAGAGCACCGTAAGTGGGTCGCTGGCCAGCCCCAGTGCGGCCAGGTACTTGACGTCGGCGGCGCCGAGCCTGCCGAGAAGGTAGCCGGGAAGGCTGAGGCAGACGCCTATAAAAAGTGCGGTCATTGCCATATTAACCGTAGCGCCGGTCAGGCTTGACTCTTTCACATATAAATAAACAAAGGAAATAAGAAAACCGCCCAGGATAAGCCAGTTGGAGACGCGCAAACGTTTGATGTCCTGATATCCGCAAACGCTTGCCCACAAGGCCAGTGCTAATTGTTCCATCCTGTTCTTCAGCCTTTTTTCGACATCTGGATTAATACCTTTTCAGTAACGTTGGCGGAGCGAATGACGACTAGTATTAAGGATGCGGATCGGGGATGTCAGCTCATGCTCGGAAAAGCTTCCCGGCGACGCCAGCACGGCGCCGTCGCCATCGAATTCACAGCGATCTTCCTGCTGTTTTTCGCGCTGGTCTACGGCCTGATCAGCTACAGCATTCCTTTGCTCATGTTGCAGTCGTTCAACGATGCCGCTGCCGTGGGGGCTCGTGCGGCGATCGCTGTCGATCCCTCCGATGCGGGCTACGAGAGCCTCGCCGAAGCCCGTGCCAGGGACGAGTTGCTCGCACGCCTGGACTGGATGCCGGCGGCCTGGCGAGCGAACCTCCAGCCTTGTGCCGGTAACGGCCAGTACGCCGACTACGTCAGCGCCACGTCGCGGATCGAGGTCTGCGTGCAGTACCCGTACGGCGATCCGGGCAAGGCGATCATCCCCGTGCTGAGCTTCCCCGGCATCGGCGCGATTCCCAACCTGCCGCAGACGCTGAAGGCGAGTGCCAACCTGTTGCTGTGAGGTGGTCGCATGTTCGAATTTTCCCGCTCGTCGTCCGCCGAGGCCGAGAGGCCGGAACCCTTTTCGCAGGAAGGCCCCTCCCTCTGGAGCGCTTCGCTGAGGAGTTGGGACCTGTGTTTCGAGATGGACGAACAGGACCGCGTGATCCGGGTCGGTGGGCGGCAGGCGTATCGTCTGCAGTGTGTCCATGGGCGTGGCGAACAGCCGCGGCCTTTCGCCGAGTATCTGGAGCGGCGCGCCCCCGGTGCGCCGACGCTGGCCGGCCTGCGCCGGGGCGAACGTCTCGACCTGACGCTGCGCAGCGATGCCGCCGCGCCATTGACCTGTCGTTTCCAGCCGATGCAGCCGCTCGACGGCCTGGGACGCTCGCTGCTGCTGGGCATGGACATCTCCGACCTCAACTGGCAGTCCGACAGCCAGCAGCACCAGTTGCAGAGCCTGAGCCTGGGCAAGCTGATCCTTTCGCGTCTGCGCCATGTCTCCCACGGGCACCTGGCGGAGGCGGTCCAGGAGATTCTCGAATCGCTCTCCGGCGCGTTCCAGATGCAGGCTATCGCCCTGCTGCTGGGCGACGGCAAGGGTTTCTGCACGGTCTTCGCCAGTCATGTGCGGCCTGGCAGCGACAGTTTGCTGCGACCGACCCTGCAACTCGCCGACGACGACCTGCGCGAAGGGGCGGGCGCGCGCTTGCTACGCCGTGGCGAAGGCGCCTCGACGCTGCTCCGGCAGATCGGCGAGGACGCGCTCTACCTGGTGCCGGCGGCGATGCGCGGTGGCCGCCTGGGGGCATTGCTGGTGCGGCCGATGTCGCTGGAGCAGCTCGCCCAGGGGCCCGCGCCGCAGGACTGGCAATACCTCGCGGAACTGCTGGCGAACCAGGTGGCGGACCGCTGCGAACTCCACGAGCAGCACGACAGTTCGCGCAAGCTGGGGCTGTTGCAGGAGATGATCGGCGGCGGCTGGTGGCGTTACTGGGCGGAGCAGGAACTCTTCGAACTGGCGCCGGCCTTGCACGACAGCCTGGGGTTGACCGGCGAGTATCGTCGGGTGCCGCTGGAACACCTGCAGGGCCTGCTGCAACCGGCGGACGCCGACGAACTCGGCCTGCGCCTGCGTGCCAGCCTGCGCAGCGGCCAGGCGTTGGCCCAGGACCTTTGCCTGCGTCAGCCGGATAGCCGCGGCGAGCGCCGCTGGCTGCGCATCGAGGGCCGGCCGCTGGGGCGCGGCAGCGCGCTGGGGCTGTCCGGCGTGCTGCTCGACATCAGCGAAGGCCGGCGCCAGGAGGAACGGGTACAGGCGGCCCACGCGCGGCTGCGCAGCCTGATCGACAGCGCGCCGGTGGTGATCTACGTCCAGCGGGTCGAGCAGGGGCACCTGGTGCCGGAGTTCTACAGCGAAAGCGCGAGCAACCTGCTCGGCCTCGACCTGCAGGGACAGAGTTGGCAGGCGCTCGCCGAACGGGTGCATCCGGATGATCTGGAGGCCTTTTTCGCCCGTGGCCGCGAGTTGCTTCGCGAGGGCCGGGTGAAGACCCGCTATCGCCTCGCCGATGGCCAGGGCAACTGGCACTGGCTCTACGACGAAGCCAAGCTGCTGCGCGATGCCCAGGGCCTGCCCAGCGAGGCGGTGGGCCTGTGGCTGGACGTGACCGAGCAGCACCTGGCGGCACAGCGTATCGCCGAGAGCGAGGAACGCTACCGGGTCCTGGTGGAGGATTCGCCGGCGCTGATCTGTCGCTATACCGCCGACCTGGTGCTGACCTACGTGAACCGGACCTTCGCCGATAGCCTCGCGACCAGCCCGGAGCGCCTGGTCGGTCGCCGGCTCGACGAGTGGCTGGCGGCGGAAGACGCCAGCGCCTTGCGCGCGCGTCTGCTGGGCTCGCCGCGGGAGGGCGCCAGCGAGGTGCCAGAGCTGCGCTTCAACCTGCCGGGGCAACGTTTTCTCTGGCTGGTGTGGGCCGAGCGGCCGTTGTTCGACGCCCGTGGCGAATTGTGCGAGGTACAGGCGGTGGGGCGTGACAACACGCCGGTGCGCCGGGCCCAGCAGCAACTGGCGCAAGGCGCCAAGATGGCCAGCCTGGGGGAGATGGTCAGCGGCCTCGCCCACGAGGTGAAGCAGCCGCTGCACGTGCTGCGCATGACCCTGTTCAACATGCGCCAGCGGATGAACAGCGTCGGCCTCGACGGCGACTACCTGGGCGAGAAACTGGAGCGCATGGATGCCCAGGTCCTGCGCGTCGACCGCCTGGTCAGCCACCTCGGCGTGTTCAGCCGCAAGTCGGCGCTGGAGGCGCTGCCGTTCGACCCCTATACCGCCTTCGAAGGCGCCCTGGGCCTGCTCGGCGAGGGGCTGCGTCAGCACGCCATCGAGGTGGAGTGCCCGGCGCCGACGCAGCGGATGGTGGTGCGAGGGCAGGCGGACCAGCTGGAACAGGTGATCATCAACCTGCTCGCCAACGCCCGCGATGCCCTGCTCGGCAATCCCGGCCTGGCCAGCCGGCGCGTTCGTCTGGAGCAGGTGGCCTGCCGCGAACCGGGCTGGGTCGAATTGCACGTGCACGACAACGGCGGCGGGATCGAACCGCTCCTGCTGGAGCGGATATTCGAACCCTTCTTCACCACCAAGGCGGAGGGCAAGGGTACCGGCCTGGGTCTCTCGGTCAGCCACGATCTGGTGCGCAACATGGGCGGTAGCCTGACGGCCGCCAACCAGGGGGAGGGTGCGTTGTTCGTGGTTCGCTTGCCGCTGGCGGCGCCCGCCGAGGCGGGCGGATGACGTCGGTGGGAGCGCGGCAAAAAAACGCCTGCGGACAAGCAGGCGTTTTTTTCAACCGGCGAGGCGGCTCAGATGAATTGCGAGGCTAGCCAGAACAGGCCGGCGGACAGCGCCATCGAAGTCGGCAGGGTGAGCACCCAGGCCATCAGGATGTTGCGCACGGTGCCGCCGTGCAGGCCGCTCTTGTTCGCCACCATGGTCCCGGCCACGCCGGAGGACAGTACATGGGTGGTGGACACCGGCAGGCTGTAGATGTTGGCCATGCCGATGGCGGCGGCGGCGGTGATCTGCGCGCTCATGCCCTGGGCGTAGGTCATGCCCTGCTTGCCGATCTTCTCGCCGACGGTGAGCACTACGCGCTTCCAGCCGACCATGGTGCCGATGCCGAGAGCCAGGGCCACCGCGATGATGACCCAGAACGGCGCGTATTCGGTGGTCGCGGTCAGGTCCTTGCGTAGCTTCTCGAGGTCGGCCTTCTCCCGCGCCGGCAGGTCGGACAGCTTGCCGACCTTCTTCGCGGTGTCGTCCAGGCACAGCAGGTAGCGACGCACCTGCACGCGCTCGTCGGCGTCCAGGTCGTTGTAGCTGGGCACGCCGCGCAGGTCGCGGAGCAGCGCGTTGATGGTCGGCTCGGTCTGTTTCGGATCGCAGCGGTAGAACTGCGGCATCTCGCTGCCATTGCTCTTGCCCAGGGCCAGCATGTCGCCGAGGGTATCGGTATGGCGCTGGTAGAACTGGCTGAGGTGCAGGGCGGCGTCGCGGGTGCGCTCGATCTGGTAGGTGGTGCTGTTCAGGTCGAGGACGAACTTGGCCGGGACGATGCCGATCAGTACCAGCATGATCAGGCCGATACCCTTCTGGCCGTCGTTGGAGCCATGGACGAAGCTCACCGCCATGGCGGAAAGCACCAGCACCAGGCGGTTCCAGAACGGCGGGTGCTTCTTCTCGTCGAGTTCGCGACGGGTTTCCGGGGTCTTGTGCATCTTCGACAGCGGACGCCACCACTTCAGTCCGAGCAGGACCAGCGCGGCGACCATGAAGCCGGCCAGCGGCGAGAAGATCAGCGACAGGCCGATGTCGATCGCCTTCTGCCAGTTGATCCCTTCGGCCAGCGGCACGTCGGTGATCAGCGCATTGGCCAGGCCGACGCCGAGGATCGAGCCGATCAGGGTGTGCGAGCTGGAGGCCGGGATGCCGAAGTACCAGGTGCCGAGGTTCCAGGCGATGGCGGCGGCGAGCAGGGAGAAGACCATCGCCAGGCCATGGCCGGTGTTCACGTTGATCAGCAGTTCCACCGGCAGCAGGTGAACGATGGCGTAGGCTACGCCGACACCGCCGAGCAGCACGCCGAGGAAGTTGAACACACCGGAGAGCATCACCGCCCGGTAGGGGGACATCGCTTTGGTGTAGATGACGGTGGCCACCGCGTTGGCAGTGTCGTGGAAGCCGTTGATGAACTCGAAGGTGAGGACGAAGGCCAGGGCCAGCACCAGGCTGATACCCACCCAGGCATCGAGCCCGCTGAAAAGATCGAACATGTGAGAAACCGGTCAGAGACGGGGCGGCGATTATGCCAGATGCGTTTTTATCCGTCTGGAACTCCGGAAGGTTGCCATTGTCGCGGGCAACGCCCCGTCGCATCGGGCTTTGCGGGAAAAACGAAACAGATTGAAACGCTTCGTTATCCGTCGCTCTCCTGTCGGTTGGAGGTAAATGGAATGGGGTTCGCTGCTTCCTGCCCGGCCTTGAGACGCTCTTCTTCGATCTTCTGCAGTTCTCTGTCGAACGCCTGATCCTGAACGGTTGGGCGCTTGCGCCAGGGCTTGCGGTCGGGTTCCGGCTGGGCGGCATAAAGCGTCACTTCGCCGCCGTACACGTCCTTGTAACGCTGTTCCTCGCGCGCCAGCGCGGCACGCAATTCGTCTTTCGTCACGGGTGGTCCTGAGTCCAAAAAGAGCGGGCCCGATAGCGACCAGGCTGGGCGGAAGCGGGGTCCGGCCAGCGCCGGTTGGGAGTCTAGTCGACCGCTACCGGCTGTAAATGGGCGCGGAATTATAACGTGGGCTCCGGGCTTGTCATACGGTGTCGGCCGACGGACGGCAGGACGGAAGTTCTTCGAGCGACCCCTGGAAATGCGGCGAAGTCCCCATGGATCAAGGCCTGGCCGACGCGTCCGGGGCGTTCTCCGCCTTTCGTCGCGGCCTGCGCTAGTCGAATGCCAGCCATTGGCCATACCACTAAGGAACGATGGCGGCGCTTCCGGGGGCGGGCTACAAACCGGACTACAAGTCAAATAAAGAAGCCCCGCCGTCGCCCGTCCGACCCCAGGGTCATGACGCAACGCCCCGGAGGCCGGAGATTTACTCATGCAGCCCGCTCGTTCCCGCATCCTCTTCGTCTGCCTGTTGCAGAGCCTGGCCCTGGTTCTCCTGCTGGTCGGCGCCCGGCATGGCTGGCTGCCGCTGTACCTGGCCCTGCCGCTCGGCGTGGCGCTGCTCTGGTTGCCCTGGCTGCTTCCCGGCAACCGCACGGCGGTGGCGACCGTCGGCGAGCCCGACATCGCCCGGCTGGCTCGCGACCTGTCCCATAACACCAGCCAGAACGCCTTGTCGGCCGCCGGCGTGGCGTTCTCGGTGAAGCGCCTGGCGGAGAAGCTGCAATCCCAGCTCGACGCCGCCGAACAGATCGTCGGCAGCGCCGAAGTGATGATCCACACCGAGCGCGCCACCTCCAATCTGGCGCGCCAGGCCATGGACGCCGCCACCCGGGCGCGCGCCGGCAGCGACGAGGGCCAGGTGCTGCTGGCCTCGACCATCGAGCGCATGCATCGGCTCAGCGAGCGGATGGGCGCCAGCCGCGAGGCGATCGAGGCGCTGAACCAGCGCAGCGAGGACATCCAGCGGGTCACCCTGGTGATCCAGGGCATCGCCAGCCAGACCAACCTGCTGGCCCTCAACGCGGCCATCGAGGCGGCCCGCGCCGGCGAGCACGGTCGCGGCTTCGCGGTGGTTGCCGAAGAGGTGCGCGGCCTGGCCGGACGTACCGCCGAGGCCACCGAGGAAGTCGGCCAGATGGTCGCCGAGATCCAGCGCCAGACCAGCGAGGTGGTCGAGCAGATCCGCCAGCTTTCCGAAGAGTTGGGCGAAGGGGTCGGCCAGGTCGAGCTGACCGGTCGGCAACTGGAAGGCATTGCCGAACTGGCGGCCGGGGTGGAGAGCCAGATTACCGAGATCGCCCAGGGCGCCGAGATCAACCGCAGCCAACTCGCCAGCCTGTTCGCCGCGGTCGAGCAAGTGCGCGGCGACCTCAGCGCCAGCGAGGAACAGACCCTGCGCCTCGGCGAAGCTGCCAGCCAGTTGGAGAACCAGGCCGAGGTGATCAGCGAGCGCCTCGCCGAGGTCAGCCTGGACGCCTACCACCAGTCGGTCTACGACCTCGCCCGGGAGGGCGCGGCGGCTATCGCCGCTCGCTTCGAGGAGGACGTGCGCAGCGGGCGCATCGACCTCGACGACCTGTTCGACCGCAGCTACCAGCCGTTGCCCAATACCCAGCCGACCAAGTACCGGACCCGCTTCGACAGCTACACCGACCAGGTCCTGCCGGGCATCCAGGAGCAGTTGCTGGAGCGCAACCGCAACCTGGTATTCGCCATCGCCTGTACTCCCGAAGGCTACGTGCCCACCCACAATCGCGCCTTCGCCCATCCGCCCAGCGGCGACCCGCAGACGGACGCGTTGCGCAGCCGCAGCAAGCGCCTGTTCAACGACCGCACCGGGATTCGCTGCGGCAGCCACCAGCAGCCGCTGTTGCTACAGACCTACACCCGTGACACCGGCGAGCTGATGCACGATCTTTCGGTGCCGATCTTCATCCACGGCAAGCACTGGGGCGGCCTGCGCCTCGGCTATCGGCCGGAGGGCGCGGAGCCGGGCAAGGCGGCCGCGCCGGCGGCGCAGGGGCTGAGCCTGGCCTTGAACGGCTAGCCGGCTGCGGCGATCAGGCCGCCGGCCACGGCGCAGGCGAGCACCACTTGCCAGGGCGGCGTCTTCCAGGCGAGCAGGGCCAGCAGGGCGAAGAGCAGCAGGGCGAAGTCGGCCGGGCGCAGGATGCCTTCGGTCCAGAGCGGCTGGTACAGCGCCGCCAGCAGTAGGCCGACCACCGCCGCGTTGACCCCGGCCAGCGTTGCCCGTACCCGCTGTTCGTGGCGCAGGCGTTCCCAGAATGGCAAGGCACCGGCGACCAGCAGGAACGACGGCAGGAAGATCGCCAGCAGGCACAGCAGCGCGCCGCTCCAGCCGTTCGGCGCCGGGCCCGAGGCTGCGCCGAGGAACGCGGCGAAGGTGAAGAGCGGGCCCGGTACCGCCTGGGCGGCCGCGTAGCCGGCGAGGAAGGTATCGCCGTCGACCCAGCCCTTGGGTACCACTTCCGCCTGCAGCAGCGGCAGCACCACATGGCCGCCGCCGAACACCAGCGAGCCGGCCCGGTAGAACGCATCGAACAGGCGCAGCCAGTGTTCCGGCCAGAGGCGCGCGGCCAGCGGCAGGCAGACCAGCAGCACGGCGAACAGGGCGAGGAGCAGCAGCGCGCCGCGGTAGCCAATGGCGATCGGCAGCCGCTCGTGGCCTTCCCCGGCTTCCGTTTTCAACAGGGCGAGGCCGGCCAGGCCGGCACCGGCGATCACCGCGACCTGGGCCCAGGCCGTGGGCCAGGCCAGCACGCTCGCGCAGGACAGCGCCATCAGCGCCAGGCGCGGGCGATCCGGACACAGGCTGCGGCCCATGCCCCAGATCGCCTGGGCCACCACCGCCACCGCCGCGATCTTCAGGCCATGCAGCACGCCCTCGGGCAACAGCGTGCCCCAGCGTCCCAGACCGAGAGCGAAGAGTACCAGCAGCAGCGCCGAGGGCAGGGTGAAACCGAGCCAGGCGGCGAGGGCGCCGGGGTAGCCGCAGCGGGCCAGGCCGAGGGCCATGCCGACCTGGCTGCTGGCGGGGCCGGGGAGGAACTGGCAGAGGGCGACCAGGTCGGCGTAGCTGCTTTCGCTCAGCCAGCCGCGGCGGCGGACGAATTCGTCGCGGAAATAGCCGAGGTGGGCGATGGGCCCGCCGAAGGCGCTGCAGCCCAGCTTGAGGAAGGCGAGGAACACCGCGAGGGCAGTGTCGGGATGGCGGCTGGCGGTTGGCATGCGAACTCCGGATGGCGGCTGCTGCGAGCATAGCCGCAACGCATGCACGGCGGGTTACAGCATCGGCATGTCCTGGGCGCGGCTGGCCAGGCGGTATTGTTCCGGCGTGGTGCCGGCCAGCCGGCGGAACATCGAGATGAACGCCGAGGGGCTGCTGTAGCCGAGGTCGAAGGCGATCTGCTGGATCCCCCTGCCGGCTTCCAGCGCCTCGATGGCCGCGAGGAAGCGCAGGCGTTGGCGCCATTCGCCGAAGGTCATGCCCAGTTCGCGCTGGCAGTGCCGGGCCAGGGTTCGCTCGGTGCTGTGCACCTGCTGCGCCCATTGCGCCAGCGAGCGGTTGTCGCCCGGCTCGGCCTGCAGCGCGTCAAGCACCTCGCGCAGCGCCGGGGTACGGCCGTAGGGCAGGTAGTCGTCGTGGGGCTGGGCGCATTCCAGCTGGTCCATGACGACCCGGGCCAGGCGCAGGTCCTGCGCCGAGGTCGGCAGGTTGACCCCGCGCTCGGCGAAGTCCGAGAGGATCGCCTTGAGGATCGCGCTGATCGCCAGGGTGCAGGGTGTCGCTGGCAGGCGTCGTGACAGCTCGGTGGAGAGGTACAGCGAGCGGTAGACGATGGCCTGGCTGTTGTAGCAGCTGTGCACCCGCTCCGGTGGTATCCATACCGCGTATTGCGGAGGCGAGAGGAAGCGCTGGCCGTCGATCTCCAGCTGCATCACGCCATGGGCTGCATAGTTGAGCTGGCCCCAGGCGTGGGTGTGCGGCGGCGAATGGGTGTCGGCGCCGAACTCGTCATAGCGGAAATAGACGTCGAAAGACTGCCCCTGGAGATCGGGAAGGCGCAGCAGGGTGGTGGTCGACATGTCCGAACCTACGGGTGGTTTGTCTGGAATTCATTATACGTCTGTATTCGGACTGGCTCAGAATGGCCGCATATTCCTTTTTCATAGTGCGGAACCCTCATGCAATACCTGTTTCCCCTGCTGGCCGTGTTCATCTGGGCCGGCAACACCGTCGTCAACAAGCTCGCCGTGGGGATCATCCAGCCCGCCGAGATCGGTTTCTTCCGCTGGCTGCTGGTCGGCCTGGCGCTGACGCCCTTCATGCTCGGCCCGGTGCTGCGCAACCGCCGCTACATCGTCGCCAACCTCGGCAAGTTCGTGGTCCTCGGCTTGCTCGGCATGGCCGTCTACCAGAGCCTGGCCTACTACGCGGCGGCGCTGACCAGCGCCACCAACATGGGCATCATCCTGTCGCTGATGCCCCTGATGTCGCTGGGCCTGGCCAGCAGCATCCTGGCCCACCGGCTGAACGCCGGGGCGCTGCTCGGCGCGCTGGTGTCGCTGGCCGGCGTGGTGCTGGTGATTTCCCAGGGCCATCTCGGCGCTTTGCTGGAGCATGGAGTGAACCTCGGCGACGCGATGATGATCGTCGCCACCCTGGCCTATGCGGTGTACAGCGTGCTGCTGAAGAAATGGAGCCTGAAGCTGCCGGCCATGCAACTGCTCTACCTGCAGGTGCTGGTGGCGATCCTCGCCCTGCTGCCGCTGTACCTGCTGTCGCCGCGCACCGGCCTGAACGCCGCCAACCTGCCGCTGGTGCTGTACGCCGCGCTGTTCGCCTCGATCGTCGCCGCGCTGGCCTGGATGCACGGTGTCGCCCGTCTCGGGCCGAGCCGGATGGCGCTGTTCTTCAACCTGCTGCCGATCATCACCGCCTGCATCGCCACCCTGGTGCTCGGCGAGCGCCTGACCGTCCATCACCTGGTCGGCGGCGCGCTGACCCTGGCCGGGGTCCTGCTGGCCGAGTTCTGGCAGCGCCGCCCGGCCCGTCTGCGCTCGGCAACCTGCTGATTTCCCGGCAACTTCCTCGCGATTACGGCGCACGGAGGCGCCGCCACTGGCTATCATAGGCAGCGCTCCCCGCGTGGGGGCCGAGCCGTGCCAGCCTGGAAGAGGAAGAATCGTGGTCGAAGTGTTTTCCGTGCAGGATGGGCTGGACGCCGAGCGCGCCCTGCTCGACGAGGTGTGTGGCGGTGCCCGCGAGCATGGCCTGTTGCTCTGGCAGCCCTGCGATCGGGCGCTGGTCATGCCGCGCCGGATGGAGCGCCTGGAAGGATTCGCGCCGGCCAGCGCAGCGGTCGCCGAACGCGGCTGGCCGGTGCTGCTGCGCGATACCGGCGGCGAGCCGGTGCCGCAATCGCCGGGCGTGCTGAACATCGCCCTGTCCTATGCGCTGGGGCCCGGCGACAACGAGCAGACCCGTATCGAAACTGCCTACCTGCGGCTGTGCCAGCCGATCTGCGACTGGCTCCGCGAGCGCGGCCTGGACGCCGGCGTGGGCGCCGTGGCCGGTTCGTTCTGCGACGGCCGCTACAATGTCACCCTGGATGGGCGCAAGCTCGCCGGGACCGCACAACGCTGGCGGCGCAACGGCGCCGGCCGGCCGGTGGTGCTGGCGCACGCGGCGCTGCTGGTCGGCGCCGAGCGCGAGGAGATGGTCGAGGTGGTCAACACCTTCACCCGCCGTTGCGCCAGTGCCCCGGATTGCCAGGCGGACAGCCATCTCGGCCTGAGCGAGCGCTGGAGCGATTTCCGCATGGCCGACAGCCTCGAACTGGAACGACGCTTCGTCGCCGCCCGACCCTGACCTCTTTCGCCAGAGCCTTGCGCCAGGAATAGCCGTACCGATGCCAGAACCCTTGGGAACCACCGCCCTCACGCCCGGATTCATGATCGTCCACGGCAATCGCCTGGACGACCTGCGCGACCTCGCCGTTTCCTGGATGCGCCGCTATCCGCTGGCGCCGCTGGAAAGCGAGCGGGTCCTGGTGCACAGCAACGGCATCGCCCAATGGTTGAAGCTGGCATTGGCCGAAGATCCCCGCGAGGACGGCGGCGGCGGTGGCGGCATCGCCGCGGCGCTGGAGGTGCAGTTGCCGGCGCAGTTCCTCTGGCAGGCCTATCGCGCGGTGCTGGGCCGCGAAAGCATTCCCGAGGTTTCCGAACTGGACAAGGCGCCGCTGACCTGGCGCCTGATGCGTCTGCTTCCCGGATTGCTGGAGCGTCCCGAGTTCCGCACCCTGCAACGTTTCCTCGCCGACGATGCCGACCTGCGCAAGCGTCATCAACTGGCCGAGCGCCTGGCCGACCTGTTCGACCAGTACCAGGTCTATCGCGGCGACTGGCTCGACGACTGGAGCCAGGGCCGCGACCAGTTGCGCACGGCGAACGGGCAGGCGCGCCCGCTCGGTGCCGACGAGCGCTGGCAGGCCGAATTGTGGCGCGCGCTGCTCGCCGACGTCGGTGCCGATAGCCTGGCCCGCAGCCGCTCCGGCGTGCACCGGCGCTTCATCGAGGCGCTGCGCGCCGCCAGCGCGGCGCCGCGCGCGTTGCCGCGACGAGTGGTGGTGTTCGGGATTTCCTCGATGCCGGCGCAGACCCTCGAGGCACTGGCCGCCCTGGCCAGGTTCAGCCAGGTGCTGCTCTGCGTGCACAACCCCTGTCGCCACCACTGGGCCGACATCGTCGCCGACAAGGACCTGTTGCGCCACGAGTACCGTCGCCAGCAGCGCCGCGCCGGCGTCCCCGCCGACCTCGACGAGGACCGCCAGCACCAGCATGCCCAGCCGTTGCTGGCGGCCTGGGGCAAGCAGGGCCGCGACTACATCAACCTGCTCGACAGCTACGACGACCCGGACAGCTATCGGAACCTGTTCGGCGAGGTCAACGGCGGGCGCATCGACCTGTTCAGCGAGGAGGCCCCGCACGGGCTGCTCGGCCAGTTGCAGGACGATATCCTCGAACTGCGCCCGTTGGCGGAAACCCGCGAGCACTGGCCGCCGGTGGCGCCGCGGAGCGACGCCTCGATCCGCTTCCATGTGGCCCACAGCGCGCAGCGCGAAGTGGAGATCCTCCACGACCAGTTGCTCGCCCGCTTCAACGCCGATCCGAGCCTGAAGCCGCGCGACGTGATCGTCATGGTCCCCGACATCAACGCCTACGCGCCGCACATCGAGGCGGTGTTCGGCCAGGTGCCGCGCGACGACCAGCGCTTCATTCCCTATACCCTGGCCGACCAGGGACAGCGCGGTCGCGAGCCGCTGCTGATCGCCCTGGAGCACCTGCTGAAACTGCCCGACAGCCGTTTCGCCGTGAGCGAGATCCTCGACCTGCTGGACGTCCCGGCATTGCGCCGGCGTTTCGGCGTCGACGAGGCCGACCTGGCGACCCTGCACCGCTGGATCGAAGGCGCCGGCGTGCGCTGGGGGCTGGATGCCGCGCAGCGCGAGCGTCTCGGCCTGCCAGCGGGACTGGAGGGCAACAGTTGGCGCTTCGGTCTGCGGCGCATGCTGCTCGGCTACGCGGTCGGCGAAGGCGCGGCCCTGCAAGGCATCCAGCCCTACGATGAGGTCGGTGGCCTGGACGCCGCCCTGGCAGGCCCGCTGGCTGTGCTGCTGGAGCGCCTCGAGGTGGCCTACGCGGAGCTGGCCGAACCGGCCACCCCGGCGCAGTGGGGCGAGCGCCTGCAGGCCCTGCTCACGGTGTTCTTCGAGGCCCACGACGAGCGCGATGAACTGCTCCTCACCCAGCTCCTGCAACTGCTCGAGCGCTGGCAGGAACACTGCGCCTGTGCGGCCTTCGCCGAGCCGCTGCCGATCAGCGTGATACGCGAGGCCTGGCTCGGCGGCCTGGACCAGGGCGGCCTGAACCAGCGCTTCCTGGCTGGCGCGGTGAGTTTCTGCACGTTGATGCCGATGCGCGCGATCCCGTTCCGGCTGGTCTGCCTGCTTGGCATGAACGATGGCGACTACCCCCGCCAGCAGTCGCCGCTGGATTTCGACCTGATGCGCAACGACTACCGCCCCGGCGACCGCTCGCGGCGCGAGGACGACCGCTACCTGCTGCTCGAGGCGCTGCTCTCGGCGCGCGAGCAGCTCTACGTGAGCTGGGTGGGGCGGAGTATCCGCGACAATGGCGAGCGGCCGCCCTCGGTGCTGATCGGCCAGTTGCGCGATCACCTGGCGGCCGGCTGGCGCCTGGATCCGGACGGCGACGGCGAGGCGCTGCTGCGTGCCCTGACCCAGGAGCATCCGCTGCAGCCGTTCAGCCGCCGGTATTTTCACGATGCGCCGGAGCAGGGCGTCGATGGCCTGTTCACCTACGCCCGCGAGTGGCGCGAGGTCCATCGCGAGGACGACATTGCCGTTCCCGACGCTGAAGCGCCACTGCCGCCGCTGGAGCTGGAGGGCGCGCTGGGGCTGCGAGCGCTGGCGGAGTTCCTCGCCAACCCGGTGAATGCGTTCTTCCAGCAGCGGCTCAAGGTGCGTTTCGACGACGAGCAATTGACCGGCAACGACGAAGAGCCTTTCGAACTGGACGCGCTGGACAACTGGAAGCTGCAATTCGAGCTGACCGAACGCATGAAGCGCTGGGTCGAGCGGGACTGGGATGCCGAGGGTCTGCCGGTGCAGTTGCAGGCCCAGGTCGAGCGACTGCGGCGACAGGGTCGCCTGCCGCTGGCGGCGTTCGGCGAGTTCTCCGCGCGCCATTTGCTGCAACCGCTGCCCGACCTGCTCTGGCGCTACCGCCAGGAAATCGAGCGCTGGCCGGAGGCGGTCGAGCAGCAGCAGGAGTTGCGCCATCGCCATCCGTCCGGGCTGGAGCTGGAGGACTGGCTCGGCGGCTTGCGTCGCGACGCTTCCGGGCGCCTGGCGCGCCTGCAGTTGCTCAGCGGCAAGCTCCATGAAGGGCGCGGCTTCAAGTGGCACAGCCTGGTGCGCCACTGGTTGCAGCACCTCGCCCTGCAACGTCTAGGCCAGCCGGTGAGCAGCGTGCTGGTGAGCCAGACCGGCACCCTGGAGATTCCGCCGTTGCCGAGCGAGCGTGCCAGCGAGTACCTCGACCAGTTGATCGACGCCTGGCGCCAGGGCATGCGCCAGCCGTTGCCGGTGGCCTGCCGGACCGCTTTCGCCTGGCTCGCCAGTGGTGGCGCCGCAGAGCCCGAGAAAGCCATGCGCGAGGCGCGCAAGCGCTACGAGGGAGGGTTCGGCATGGGGGGCGAGGTGGACGCCTCGCCGGCGCTGGCTCGGGTCTATCCGGACTTCGACCGGCTGCTCGCCAGCGGTGAGTTCGCGCACTGGGCCGAGCAGCTCTACGCGCCGCTGCTGGCTGCCCTGGGACGTGGCGCGGAGGAGCAGGCATGAGCCAGCAGCAGATGCCCGTGGCCCTCGATCCGCTGGACTTCCCGTTGCACGGCAGCCGCCTGATCGAGGCCAGCGCCGGTACCGGCAAGACGTTCACCATCGCCCTGCTATACGTACGCCTGGTCCTCGACCATGGCGGCGAGAACGCTTTCGGCCGGCCGCTGAGCCCGCCGGAAATCCTCGTGGTGACCTTCACCGATGCGGCGACCCAGGAACTCCGCGAGCGTATCCGCAGCCGCCTGGGCGAAGCGGCGCGTTGTTTCGCCGAGCCGCAGGAGCGCCACGACGGCCTGCTGGTCGCGTTGCGCCAGCAGTATCCCACCGAGCGCTGGCCGGGCTGCGCGCGCCTGCTGCGCCTGGCCGCGGAGTGGATGGACGAGGCCGCGGTATCGACCATCCACAGTTGGTGCTACCGGATGCTGCGCGAGCACGCCTTCGACAGCGGCAGCCTGTTCACCCAGAACCTGGAAACCGACCAGAGCGAATTGCTCGCCGAAGTGGTGCGGGACTACTGGCGGCGCAACTTCTACGGCCTGACGGCTCCGGCGGCGCAAGCCGTGGCCAGTTGCTACAGTGGGCCGGAGGCGCTGGGCAAGGCCTTGCAGCCGCTGCTGGCGCGGCAGGACGCCGACTTCCGCTACGCCGACCAGGCGCTGAGTGCGCCCGAGTCACTGGCAGCCTTGCTGGAGCAGGGCGGCGACTGGTATCGCCAGCTCGACCAACTGGACGCGCAGGCCCGCGCCGCCTGGCGCGCAGCGCGCGTCGAACTGGAAGCGCTGCTGCGCGACCTGCGTCCCTACCTGAACGGCAACAGCTATCGCGGCAAGGACAGCGACGAGACCTTCGACGCCTGGCTGCAAGCGTTGGCGGACTGGAGCGAGGGCGGCGAGCAGCCGGCCAACCTGGGCAAGTTCGGCCAGACCCGGATCAAGCTCACCGCCAAGCGCGTGGCGCCCGAGCATGCCGCGCTAAGGGCCATCGACGCCTGGGCCGCGCATCAGGAAGAGCGTCCCGATCTCGCTCCCCACCTGTTGTTGCACGCGTTGGGCGAAGTCGGGCGCGAACTGGAGGTCGAGAAGCAGCGGCGTGCCGAGATCGGCTTCGACGACCTGCTCAGCCGCCTCGACCGCGCCTTGCAGGGGCCTGGTGGCGAGCGCCTGGCGCAATTGATCCGCGAGCAGTTCCCGGTGGCGCTGATCGACGAGTTCCAGGATACCGACCCGGTGCAGTACCGGATCTTCGAGCGCATCTACCGGATCGCCGCCGATCCCGGCGAGCCCCAGGCGCGGGAAACCGGCCTGTTCATGATCGGCGACCCCAAGCAGGCGATCTACGCCTTCCGCGGTGCCGACATCCATACCTACCTGCGCGCCCGCGAGGCCACTCGCGGGCGGCATTACACCCTCGGCAAGAACTTCCGCTCGACCGCCGCCATGGTGGCGGCCGCCAACCGCTGCTTCGCCTTCGCCGAAGAGCATCCGCGCGGCGCCTTCCGTTTCGCCCGCGAGGGGCTGGAAAACCCGGTGCCGTTCCATGCGGTGGACGCCCAGGGGCGCGCCGAACGTTTGTTGATCGACGGTGCCGAGGCGCCAGCGATGACGTTCTGGAACCTTGACGCCGAAGCCGGCGTGCTCGGCTCCGCGGCGTATCGCCAGGAAATGGCCGAGCGCAGCGCCAGCGCCATCCGCCGCTGGCTGAGCCTGGCCGACCTGGGCCGCGCCGGCTTCGCCGACGAGCAGGGCGGCTGGCGTGCGTTGCGCCCGGCGGATATCGCCATCCTCGTCCGCGGTCGCGCCGAGGCCGAGGCGATCCGTAGCGCGTTGGCGGCGCGGCGTCTGGCCAGCGTCTACCTGTCCGACCGCGACTCGGTGTTCGACAGCCAGGAGGCCGCCGACCTGCTGCATTGGCTGCGCGCCTGCGCCGACCCCGGCGCCGATGCGCTGCTGCGGGTCGCCCTGGCTACCCGCAGCCTGCACCTGGACTGGGCGACCCTGGAGCGATTGAACCAGGACGAACTGTTCTGGGAACGGATGGTCCTGCGCTTCCGCGACTATCGCCGGTCCTGGCAGGCCCAGGGCGTATTGCCGATGCTGCGGCGCCTGCTCGCCGACTTCGAACTGCCGGCGCGCCTGCTGCGGCACGCCGATGGCGAGCGCAGCCTGACCAACCTGCTGCACCTGGCCGAGTGGCTGCAGCGCGCGGCGGTGGAGCTGGACGGCGAGCACGCGCTGATCCGCCATCTGGCCGAGCAGGTGCAGAGTCCGGGGAGCGAAGAGATCCTCCGCCTGGAAAGCGACGCCGACCTGATCAAGGTGGTGACCATCCACAAGTCCAAGGGGCTGGAATACCCCTTGGTGCTGCTGCCCTTCATCTGCAGCTGGAGGGAGCTGGACGGCAACAGCGGCGCGCCGGCGAGTTTCCACGAGGATGGCGCTGCAGGGCGGGTCATCGAGCTGGCGCGGCGCAAGGAGCAGGCTGCGCGGGCCTACGAGCAGGCCAACGACGAGCGCCTCGGCGAAGACATGCGCCTGCTCTACGTGGCCCTGACCCGCGCCCGCCATTCGGTGTGGCTGGGCATCGCGCCGCTGGTGGCGAGCAACAGCAAGTCGCCGGAGTTGCACAAGGGGGCCCTGGGCTACCTGCTTGCCGGCGGCGCGACCATCGGCAGCGATGGCCTCGGACAATGCCTCGCCGCGCTGCGCGGCGAGTGCCGGGAGATCGTCGTCGAGCCGGCCCCCGAGGCGGACGCCGAACGCTATGTCGCAGGGCGCGGCCAGGGCCTTGGGCAGGCCCGCGAAACCCGCCGCAGCAGCCGCGAGAAGTGGTGGGGCGCCAGCTATTCCGGCCTGCAATTGCAGGCCTCCGCCGGGCTGGACGATGACGAGGCGTTGGAGAGCGACGAATCGCAGGAGCCGATCAGCGCCGAGGAAGCCACCTTCCACGAAGAAGGCCGTTCCGCCGAACAGCCGCCGGTCGCGCACGCCAGCGAGATGCGCGACGACCTGCATCGCTTCCCGCGCGGACCGGCTCCCGGCACCTTCCTCCACGGGCTGCTCGAATGGGCCGGCCGCGAAGGCTTCGATGTGGCGCGCGCCGATGCCCAGCGGCGCCGCGAACTGGTCGCGCGACGCTGCGACCTGCGGGGCTGGAAGGACTGGGCCGAACCGCTCGATCTGTGGCTGGAACAGTATCTCGCCGAACCGCTGCGCTGGCCCGGTGGCGAAACCAGCCTGGCCGGGCTGGTCGCCTACCAGGTGGAAATGGAGTTCTGGTTCGCCACCCACCAGGTCCAGGCCGAGGCGATCGACGCCCTGGTCCGGCGCCATACCCTTGGCGGCGCGGCGCGTCCGACGCTGGCGCCGACCCTGCTGAACGGCATGTTCAAGGGCTTCGTCGACCTGGTCTTCGAGCACCAGGGGCGTTTCTACGTGGCCGACTACAAGTCCAACTGGCTGGGCGCCGACGATGGCGCCTACAGCCCGGAAGCGATGACCGCCGCGGTGCTGGAGAACCGTTATGACCTGCAGTACGTGTTGTACCTGCTGGCCCTGCACCGGCAGTTGAAGGCGCGCCTGCCCGACTACGACTACGACCGCCACATGGGCGGCGCCGTGTACCTGTTCCTCCGCGGCGCCCGCGCGGCGACCCAGGGCCTGCACTTCGAGCGCCCGCCGCGGGAACTGATCGAACGCCTGGACGCGCTGTTCAGCGGCCAGCCGGGAGCCGAGCGATGAATCCGACCCTCAAGCAACTGGCCGGCGAAGTCCGCGATGGCCGCGACGACCAGGTAGCGCAACCGCTGGCGGCACGCCACGACCTGCTGCGCCAGCTCGACCTGTGGGTGGCGCGTGGCTGGCTGCGGGCGCTGGACCGGGCGTTCGTCGCCTTCCTCGTCGAGTTGCAGCCGCAGGCCGATCCCCGGGTGCTGCTGGCGGCAGCGCTGACCAGCCACCAACTGGGCCACGGGCACGTCTGCCTGGACCTGGAGGCGACCCTCGGCGCGCCTGACGCGGCACTGTCGCTGCCGCCGGAAGGCGACGAAGGCCGCGATGTGCTGCTGCCGTCGCAACTGCTGCGTGGCGTGCGCCTCGACGCCTGGCGCGAGGCTCTGGCGGCGTCATCGCTGGTGGAGGTGGTCGACGAGCGCCCAGGCGATCCCGAGCCGAGCGAGACGGCGACCTCGCCGCTGGTGCTTTGCGCTCAGCGTCTCTACCTGCGTCGTTACTGGCGGCACGAGCTGGAGATCGCTCTGGCCCTGCGCGAGCGCCTGGGTCGGCAGGCGCCCCTGGCCGCAGACCTGGCGCCGCGCCTGGCCGCGCTGTTCGCGCAGGCGCCGACGGAAGACGGCCAGCGCGTCACCGACTGGCAGAAGCTGGCCTGTGCCCTGGCGGCCCGCGGCTATTTCAGCCTGATCACCGGCGGTCCCGGTACCGGCAAGACCACCACCGTGGTGCGCCTGCTCGGTCTGCTCCAGGCACCGGCGGTAGCCGCCGGCCAGCCGCTGCGCATCCGCCTCGCGGCACCCACCGGCAAGGCCGCGGCGCGTCTCTCCGAGTCCATCGGCCAGCAGGTCCGGGCCCTGCCGCTGGCGGAAGACGTGTTGCAGGCGATCCCCGCCGAGGTCACTACCCTGCACCGTCTGCTCGGCAGCCGTCCGGATACCCGGCACTTCCGCCACCACCGGGACAACCCTTTGGCGCTGGACGTGCTGGTGGTGGACGAGGCCTCGATGATCGACCTGGAAATGATGGCCAGCCTGCTCGATGCGCTACCGCCGCAGGCGCGCCTGATCCTGCTCGGCGACAAGGACCAGTTGGCCTCGGTAGAGGCCGGCGCGGTGCTCGGCGATCTCTGCCGGGATGCCGAGGAGGGCTGGTACAGCGCCGAGACCCGCGCCTGGTTGCAGCGGGTCAGCGGCGAAACCTGGCAGGGCTTGCGCGAAGGTTCGGCGCAGGCGCATCCGCTGGCGCAACAGACCGTCATGCTGCGGCATTCCCGGCGCTTCGGCGCGAGCAGCGGGATCGGGCGCCTGGCGCGGTTGGTCAACCGGCAACAGGCCGGCGACGCGCGCGCGCTGCTGGACAGTCCGCCCGCCGACCTCTTCGACCTGCGCCTGCGCGGGGAGCGCGATGCAGCCTTCGCCCGGCTGTTCGTCGACGGTCATCCGCAGGCGCCGGGCACGCCGTACGGCTACCGGCACTACCTGCAACGCCTGGCCGAGGGCCGCCCGGCCGCCGGACTGGCGCTGGAGGATGGTGCCTGGGAGCGCTGGGCGCAGTCGGTACTGACGGCTTTCGACGCCTTCCGCCTGCTCTGCGCGCTGCGCCGCGGCCCATGGGGCGTGGAAGGACTGAACCAGCGGGTGGCGGCGGAACTGCTGCGCCTTGGCCTGATCGAGGCCGATCACGGCTGGTACGAGGGGCGGCCGGTACTGGTGACGCGCAACGACTACAGCCTGGGGCTGATGAACGGCGATATCGGCATCGCCCTGCGCCTGCCCGAGCGCAACGACGACGGCAGCCTGCGCTTCGCGCTGCGCGTGGCCTTCCCGCGCAACGACGGTAGCGGCGGCGTGCGCTTCGTCCTGCCGAGCCGCCTGGTCGAGGTGGACACCGTGTTCGCCATGACCGTGCACAAGTCGCAGGGTTCGGAGTTCGCCCATACCGCGCTGGTCCTGCCGGACGCGCTGAACCCGGTGCTGACCAAGGAGCTGGTGTACACCGGTATCACCCGCGCCCGCGACTGGTTCAGCCTGGTGGAAAGCCTGCCCGGGGTGTTCGAGGAAGCAGTGCGGCGCAAGGTGCGCCGGCTCAGCGGGCTGATGCTGCATCTGCGGCCGGAAAGGGAAGAGCAGCCGCCGCATGCTCCGGGTGAACAGACCGAGCTGCCGTTCTGACGTGCCGCCTGGGCGGTCGGCTCAGCCGACCACCTTCAGGCTGCTCATGCCGTTGCCCTCGCGCTGGACCCGCACCTGGACCGGGATCCGTTCGTGCATTTCCTGGACGTGGGAAATCACCGCCACCTTGCGCCCCTGGGCCTGCAGGTTGTCCAGGGCATCCATCGCCAGTTGCAGGGATTCCGGGTCGAGGCTGCCGAAGCCTTCGTCGATGAACAGCGACTCGATGCGCAGCTTGCTCGATGCCATCGAGGCCAGGCCGAGCGCCAGGGCCAGGGAAATCAGGAAGGTCTCGCCGCCGGAGAGCGAATACACCGAGCGCAGTTCGTCGCCCATCTCGGTGTCCACCACCAGCAGGCCCAGTTCGCTGCCGCCGCGCTGCAGGCGGTAGCGCCGCGCCAACTGGCGCAACTGCACGTTGCTGTGCTGCACCAGCAGGTCGAGGTTGTAGCCCTGGGCGATGCGGCGGAACTTGTCGCCGCTGGACGAACCGATCAGTTCGTTCAGGCGGCCCCATCTACGGAACTCGGCGCGGGCTCGCTCCAGCTCGGCAAGCAGCGCCTGGCTCTGCTCGCGGCGCTGGTTGTCGGCCTGCAACTGGCTGTAGGTATCCAGGTAGGCCTGTTCGCTGGTGGCCAGGCGTTCGCGCTGTTGCCGCAGGTTGTCTTCCAGCGCCTCGCGGTCGGTTTCCGGCCGCTGCCGGCGATGCTGGAGCAGTTGCGCCTGGCGCTCTGCTTCCAGTGTCTGCTGGCGGGTGATCTCCTCTTGCAGTCGCTGCAATTGCTCCCGCCATTGCGTCGCCTGTTCCTCGGAAAGGCCGAGCAGGGCGTCGAGGCGGCTGTCGTCGAGGTTGTCCTGGCGTTCGCGCCAGGCCTGCCAGTCGGCCTGAAGGCGCTGGAACTCCTCCTGTTGGCGCTGCCGTTGCTGCTGCAGGTGTTCCAGGGCTTCGGCGAGTCGCAGTTGTTCCTCGCGCAGCGAATCCAGGGGCGCCTGGAGCGTCTCGACGGCGCTCTGCGCCGCTTGCGCGGCGTGCTCCAGCGATAGCTGCCAGTCCTGGGCGCAGGCGTGCTGGCCCAGGTGAGCGCCGAGGCGTCCGTTCAGCTCGGCGAGTTCCGCCTGGGCCCTTTCCTCTGCCTGGCGGGCTTCGTTGCGTTGCTCGTCGCTTTGCTTCAGTTGCCAGCTCGATTCATCGCAGCGCTGCTTGAGCTCCTGCAGACGCTGTTCGACCTGCTGAAGCCGCGCCTGTTGCTGCCGGCGTTGCTCGATGGACTCGCCGAGGGCCTGGAAAGTCCGCAGCGGATCTGCCTGCCAGCGCTGCCAGTGCTCGTCGGAGAGCAATGGACGCAATTGCTGGCTGTCCTCCTCGACCTGCTGCTGCAAATGTTCGTAGCGCTGCCGTTGTTCCGTCAGCGCCTGCTGGCGCTGTTGCAGGATCGTCTCGGCGGCCCGCAGTTCCTGCTGCAATTGCTGGGTCTGGCGCTGGCGGGCGATCAGCCGGTCGAAGTCTCGTTGGCACTGCTGGCGCTGCCCAGCCAGTTCGTCCAAGCGTTGTGCCAGCCACTCCAACTGCGCGGATGGCTGCAGGAGTCGCAGTTCTTCCGGCAGCGTCCATTGGTCCAGTTGCCGATCGAGCGCGGCCAGTTGGCCGGTCAGTTCCTGCTGCTCCTGGCGACGCTGGTTGAGTCTTTCCCGCTGGCTGGAATAGCCCTCGCGCAGACCGACCAGGGTCTGTCGCAGCCGCTCGAGGGCCTGCTCGGCGCGGACCTGCTCCTGGTCGTCGTGTTCACCGAGGGCGGCGAGCAGTTGCTCGGACTGGTGATAGGGATGCTCCTGGCTGCCGCAGACCGGACAGGCCTCGCCGTCCACCAGGCCGGCGCGCAGTTGCTCGACGCTGGCGCTGCGGGCCAGACGCTGGCGCTGGAGCAACTCGCGGGTGACCTGCAGGGCCTGCTCCGCCGCCTTCACCTGCTCGGCGCATTGGCTGCCTTGTCGTTTCAGGTCGAGCAATGCCTGCTCCTGCTCGACCATACGCTGGTCGAGTTCGCCCAGGCGTCGAGCCAGGCCGGTGCGTTGGTCGAGGGCCTGTTGCCATTCCTTGTGGAGCGCTTGTTGTCGTTCCAGGCTATCGGTCTGCCGGCGCAATTCGTCCAGGCGTGCCGCCAGGTCGTCCGGCTCGCTGCCATGGAGGGCGGTCCATTGCGCCTGCAAGCGTTCGAGCGGTTCCCCGGCCTGGGCCAGGGATTTTTCCAGCTCGGGGAGCTGCGCCTGGCTTTCGAGCGCGCGCTGGCGACGTTGCACGAAGGCGGCGAGCTGGCCCTGGTGGGTCGCCCAGGCGTCGCCGAGCGCGGCGAGAGCCTGGTTGTCGCGCAATGCCGCCTGCAGTTGCGCCTGTTCCGCGACATGGCGCTGCTGCTCCATATCCAGTTGCCGAGCGGCGTCGCTTTGCTGGGCGTGGCGCTGGTTCGATTGCCGATGGAGTTCCTGTCGCTCGGCCAGCGTTCGCTCCAGGCGCCTGGCCTCGCTCTCCAGCTGGAAAGCCTCGCGCAACGGCGCCTGGGCCTGACGCAGATGGTTGTCGGCCTGGGCCTGGCGCTCGCGCGCCTCCTGCACGCGGGCCTGCAATCCTTGCAAGCGCTCGGCGCCCGCGGCTTGCTGCTCGGTGCGCTGCCGCTGCTGCTGCTCGGAGTGCCGGAGTTCCTGCTCGAGTTGCTTCAGGCGTTCGATCAGTCCGCGAACCGGAGCCAGGCGCTCCAGCCATTGCAGGGTTTCCCGCTCCGTAGCCAGGGCGTCCCAGGCCTGCCTGGCCTCGGCCAGTTGGCCTTGTGCGTGCTCGCAGGATTGCAGCAGCCGCTGCTCCTCGGTGAACCATTGTTGCTGGCCTTCCAGGTGCTGCAGGGCCTGTTGCTCCTGGAGACGCGCCTGGGCGTGGGATTCCAGCGCCGCCTCGAGCCCGGCCCGGGCCTGCTCGGCCAGGGGCAGGCTGCCTTCCAGGCGTTGCTCGAGTTGCTTGCGCTGCTCGTCGGCCTGGCTGGCGCGCTGATAGGCGGCTTTGCTCAATTGGCTGTACAGGCCGGTGTCGGTGAGTTTCTCCAGCAATGCGCCGCGGTCGTTGTCGCTGGCCTTGAGGAAGGCGCTGAATTCGCTCTGGGCCAGCAGCACGGCGCGAGTGAACTGGGCGAAATTGAGGCCGAGCTTCTGCTCCAGCTGTTCGCGGAACTCGCTCTTCTTGTTCGCTGCCAGCATTTGCTGGGTCTCCAGGTCCTGGAGGCTCTGCTGGCTCTTTTGCAAGGCGCCGTCCGCCTTGTCCCGGGAGCGCCGGGTTTCCCAGCGGGCGCGATAGCGGTGGCCGTCGATGCCGACGAAATCCACTTCGGCGTAGCCGCTGGCGCAACCGCGGCGCAGCAGGTTGCGTTCGTCGTTGCTGGACAGCTCGTTCCGGCCATCGGGAACCTTGCTGCTGGCCGAAGTGCTTTCCAGCCGCGGCGTGCTGCCGAACAGGGCCAGGCACAGGGCGTCCAGCACGGTGCTCTTGCCGGCGCCGGTCGGGCCGGTGATGGCGAACAGGCCGGCGCTGGACAGCGGTTCGCGGGTGAAGTCGATTTCCTGCTCGCCAGCGAGGGAGGCAAGGTTCTTCAGGCGGATGGCGAGAATCTTCATGGAGCGGCTTATTTCCCCGGGGGGGCTTCGGTGGCCAGTTCGACGCTTTGCAGCAGGCTGGCGAAGTCATCCAGCGCCTGCGCGTCCGGGCCGGAGCCATAGGCGCTTTCCCAGGCGCGGCTGAACAGTTCCTGGGGGTTGAGTTGGTCGAGCCCAAGCAGCGGCGCCTGTTCTTCGTCGCGGCGCTGGTATTCGCTGGCGATGCGCACCAGGCGACAAGCCTTGCCCTGCAAGGCGCTCTCGACCTGCTGGCGCAGGTCTGGTTGCGGCTGATCCAGCATGACGCGGACTTCCAGCCAGGGCCGCTGTTCGTTCAGCAGGTCGGCCTCGGCCAGTTCGCCGATTCGATCGAGCACCTCGCCAAGAGGCGCGGGGCCGATGCGCAACAGTTCCACCGCGCGTGGCACCGGGAGACTCTGTACATCCTTCAGGCGCTCACCTTCCAGGGTGACGAGGAGGACCTGGTGGCGATAGTTCACTTCGGCGAAGGACAGCGGCAGCGGCGAGCCGCTATAGCGAATGCGCTCCTGTCCGGCGACTTTCTGTGGCTTGTGCAGATGACCGAGGGCTACGTAGGCGATCTGCTCCGGAAACAGGCTGGCGGGCAGCGCTTCGACGTTGCCGATGATCAGGTTTCGCTCGGAGTCTTCGGAAACCGAGCCGCCGGCCATGTGTGCGTGGCTGACGGCGACCAGTGCCTGTCCCGGCGTGCGACGGGCTTGCGCGGCGGCAACCAGGCGTTCGTGCACCTGGCGGATACCGGCCAGGTAATCGTCGCCGAGCCCGCCTCCGGTGACTTCGGCGGGACGCAGGAAGGGCAGGGCCAGGCACCAGGCGGCGACCTGGCCATCCGCGTCGTGCAGGGGCAGCAGCAGGCGATCGCTATCGAGGCTTTCGTCTATCCAGCCGATCCGGCCAATGGCATGGGCGTTCAGTCGTTTCATCAGCGGAGCGGGCAGTTCGATGCGCGCGCCGGAGTCGTGGTTGCCTGCGATCATCACGATCTCCAGCCGCGGCAGCCGCCGATGGGCGCTGACGATGAAGTCGTAGAGGCGCTCCTGGGCTTTGAGCGGTGGATTGATCGTGTCGAAGATATCGCCCGCGATCAGCAGGACATCGGCGCGCTGCTCTTCCAGCTGGCGCAGCAGCCAGTCGAGGAAGCGCGCGTGTTCATGATCGCGGTCCTGGCCGTGCAGGGTCTGACCCAGGTGCCAGTCGGAGGTATGTATGAGGCGCATGGAACACTCGTCGAAAGCGGCGGAGCCGTGGCTCGCATTCCTTATATGAGGCAACAGAAGGAGAGGGCGGGGCAAGCCAGCCTATAAAGGAGGAATGGAGCGTCCTCTGGGCTTCCTGACCTTTGGGTTAAAAAGTTTCAAATAAGTGTTGACGCCAGTTTC
>NZ_KV813623.1:0-1116 GCF_001813645.1 Pseudomonas sp. HMSC063H08 | reverse complement strand
GACGGCAGCGGGGGAGGGGACGGCAACGGCGGGGGCGATGGTAGCGGCGACGGTGACGGCAGCGGCACGGGCGGCGATGGCAACGGCACCTGCGACCCGGCGAAAGAGAACTGCTCCACCGGCCCCGAAGGCCCCGGCGGCGAACTCAAGGAACCCACGCCCGGCACCTGGGATGACGCCATCGCCACCTGGGAAAAGAAGGTCGAGGACGCCAAGAAAGAACTCAAGACCAAGGTGAAGGCCAACGTCGACCAGATGAAGGGTGCCTTCGACCTCAACCTGGCGGAAGGCGGCGGGCAACTGCCCTGCGAGTCCATGACCATTTGGGGCAAGTCCTACTCCCTCTGTATCTCCGACTACGCCGGCCAACTCTCCAGCCTGCGCGTGGCGCTGCTGCTGATGGCCGCGCTGATCGCCGCCCTCATTCTGCTGAAGGACTGACCCTATGGAATGGCTCTCCGGTTTCCTCGATCAGATCATCGCCTTCTTCCAGTGGATCTGGGACTTCTTCGCCCAAGGCATCTATGACTTCGTGCGCGACGGCCTGGTGGTCGCCACCAAGGCGTCGATGTACGCCGCGCTCCAGACTCTGATCCTGCTGATCGATGTCAGCTACACCGCCGCCCGCGAACTGATCGACAGCCTCGGCGTGCCGCAGATGATCCGCAGCATGTACGCCGCGCTGCCGGGGCCGATTGCGGCGGGTCTGGCCTTCTTCGGCGTGCCGCAGGCGCTGAACATCATCATGGTCGCGGCGGCGACGCGCTTCTGCATGCGCTTCGTGCCGTTCATTGGGAGGTGATCCGTGTCGATCAAGATCCACCACGGCCCCAATGGCTCCTACAAGACCTCCGGCGCGATCCAGGATGACGCCGTGCCCGCGCTGAAAGACGGGCGGGTGATCATCACCAACGTGCGCGGCTTCACCCTGGAGCGGGCCTATCAGGTCTTCCCGGACCTGCCCAATACGGCGGAAATCATCAACCTCGATCTGGAGTCGCTGGAAGACCTCGAAAAGATGCGCACGTGGTTCCAGTGGGCGCCCCGCGGGGCCTTCCTGATCTTCGACGAAACCCAACTGCTGTTTCCCAAGTCCTGGCGGGAAAAAGACCTCGA
>NZ_KV813622.1:4864-5124 GCF_001813645.1 Pseudomonas sp. HMSC063H08 | reverse complement strand
ATCACCTACCACCGGACGGACAACCCCAATATTTCGAAGGACTCCATGTCGGATATCCGTGCTGTCGCCAAGGCATTGGGGCTGAAGTGTGTTGAGCAACAGCGGATGTTCAAGGCTGACCAGGACGCCCAAGAGGGCCACCCCGCCATCACCCCCACCGATTGGACGGCCGCTACCGCTGGTGAAACTGCTGATGAGCAGGCCCTGTACCAGCTCATTCGAGTTCGTGCGCTTGCCAGCCAGATCGAAGCTGCCGTGTA
>NZ_KV813622.1:861-4764 GCF_001813645.1 Pseudomonas sp. HMSC063H08 | reverse complement strand
GATGACGCCGAGGAGCAGAAGAACGAAACGCCCTCAAACCCCATCCCGGAGCTGGAGCCAGGCCAGATCCTCAAGGTCTACAGCGGCGAGGTCCTGGAGAAGAAAACCTCCCCTCCCAAGCGCTTCACCGATGCCAGCCTGGTGGGCGAGATGAAGCGCCGCGGGATTGGCCGGCCATCCTCCTACGCCTCGATCGTGAAGAACATCATCGACAAGGGCCAGGTGCAGATGAAGGGCCGAAGCCTGATCCCCGGCGAGCTGGGCGAGGCCACCATCGCGCTCCTGGAGCACAACTTCAGCTTCCTCAGCCTCGACTTTACCCGCAACCTGGAGGTCGCCCTGGACCGGATCGCTAACAGCGAGGACACCTACATGAACGTGGTCCAGCAGTTCTACCAGCTCCTGCAGTCGGAGCTGCAGACGCTGCGCGCGCACCCCAGCGCACAGGGCGACCCGCGAGCAAGCTCTACCGCCAGCGCTCCCACGGCGCCGGCCAGTGACTTCCTCTGCGGCAAGTGCGGTCTGCCCCTGGTCCACCGCAAGAAAGCTGGCAAGGGCGGCTTCGACTTCTGGGGCTGCAGCGGCTATCGCACCACCGGCTGCAAAGTCGGCTATCCCACCAGGAACGGCCAACCTGACTTCGACAACCCGCGCGGGCTATAGGTAGTATTCGCGGCGCCACGGATACTCCGGAAAAAGAGCAGGCAACATGTGTTGCCTGTGTCGTTTTCAGGCAATTTCTCTAGCTTCCACTCATGGCCGCCGTCCGTCAGGTTTCTCACCTCGGTAAAATGAAAGCTATCTAATCTCACCGAAACCTGTATGGTGGTCTCTACTGCGTGCCCAGTTTAGCGTCCCGCCTTGATGTTCAGTCTGTTCGATCCTCATCTCCTCGGTTTGTCTTCTCTCTGCATTCAGCTCTAGCCAGGCTTTGAACCTGCGCACTCTCAAATTTTGGAGATATACATCATGGCAACTCGCCAAACTGGTACTGTTAAGTGGTTTAACGAAGTTAAAGGTTTCGGCTTCATCACCCCGGAAAGCGGCGCAGATGTTTTCGTTCACTTCCGACAGATCGAAGCTAGCGGTTACAAGTCCCTTGACGAAGGACAACGTGTAAGCTTCTTCGTTACTGCAGGCGCCAAAGGCCCGCAGGCCGAGCAAGTGCAAGCTCTGTAGGGCTGTTAGCGCGAAACAATAAGCCCCGCAATGCGGGGCTTATTGTTTCTACCTCAGAGCTATGCAGTTATCACTGCTAGTCCACTTACCCGTCACTATCTCCGTCAGCAACCCGGCCTCATAAGGCAGAGAAAAACATCCCATCGGGGCTGAGCATTTTCGGTCGATACACAAGACACCGACCGGCCACAGTGCTACTCGCTTACACAGGAGCAAGCGCGTGGCACCACTCGATAGCACTTCCCCCGCCGGGCCGCTACAGGATCAATCCCTGGCCCGCTACAGCGAGCGGCAGCTCGCCGTTGCCAACACCTGGGCAACGCATTTCTCCCTCGCAGGGACAGCTCGAACCAAGTTCATCCGTCACTACCTGCGCAGCACCTCTACGACCAGGTGCTGGTGCATCACCGTCGCTGCGGATAATGGTGTGCGTTACACCATCATGCGTGCAGGGCCACTGCTCCAGGTATTCGACGGTCAACTAATCGGTGCGTGGGAGTGCAGGCCTGCCCATCGTATCCCGGCAAGCACGCCGTCCCCAGCAGGGGCGTTGAAGCTGCTACAGCGCCTTCAAAAGTTCGACGACGCAGTTGCTGTACTCAGCTCATACACCAGACGAGCGCACGACCTAGCCACACAGATGGCCAGGGACGATCTCGGACTGCAACGTCGCCTCGTGTATCCGAGCCACAGCAACAAGCGCTACTACGCACCAAGGCGCCAGTTCTACTTGAAGCAGATCGGAGCGGTCTTGCGAACCTTCAGGCAGGTCCTGGACCAAGACCTGCTGTTCGCTATCCGCTCGGTTCGGTGCCTCTCGCCCCAGCTCTACAACTGGCTGGCTCAAGGCAACCAGGCGCGCCGGCTGCAGATGCTGAAGGCTCAGCCGGTCTTGACGCCGCTACTGGTGGATTGCGAGGAGGGAGTCTGGCCTCACACGACGACCAACGACAACGGCGAGAGCATCTGCCATTTCCTTCCTTGCCCTTTTTCCCTGCTTGTCAGTGAACGACCGCAGGCCGCCGCCGTGCCATGCGACTTGTACCTCGATATGGGCCGTATTCTGGGGCAGGTCGCGGACGAAGGGATTTCGGTCATCAACTTTTTCGCCTGGCTATTTCAGGCGCCACGGGCCTCGATTCGATTTCTTAGTCACGTCAGTCCCGGCCGTGCGGGAGGAGCTCTCTTCCATCGCAAACGGGAAGGCCGATATTCGGGATGGCATACTCTCCTTATGGCAGCATCGCTAGGTAACCGGCGGCCGATCACTCGCGCTCAATGGACAGCATTCTATGCCGCCTACAATGCGATCCCTTGGCAAGTTCACAACGCCAAGCCCGACTACAACCGTCTCTTCAACGGCTGCCCGTCTGATTGGCAGGATCCGGCATGGCTTGCAATCACTGCACGGCTGAGAGATATCAAGGAGTTCTATACCGCCCTCAACCAGGGGAACTCACAGGTTGTTCGGCAGGCGCGTAGCGTCCTGCAAGCGTATCTGGGTCATTGTACCTACCGACAGGCTGGCAACCTGGTGGACGACTACCACCAGGTCCAGAGGGAACTGCGCGCCACAGTACAGAGCAGCCTGCCCGATCTGGTCGACACCGACGAGTACACCACCTGGGAGGGAATGCTGCCTGTCAGCCTTATCGATTGCCCCAATGGCCTGGAGATCGTCGAGCTCCGCTGCCCTGCCGATCTCTATGCCGAACATATCGCGCTGGCCCATTGCATCGATAGCTACGACCAGGCCGCCTACCGAGGAGACTGCCGACTGCTCTCAGTACGTGAGGCTGGCCGTCCACTGGCCTCTGCCGAATTGGAGCTTAGGCGTGAACATGGCGAGCCTCTAGGTAGGCCCTGGAATCCCCAGCACCTTTCCACGGTGCAATTGCGCGAATTCGATAATGCCCCCGTGCCGGCCGACTCCCCTGCTGGCCAAGCATACCGCTGGTTCATGGAACGGATTCGCTCTGGAGCCATAGCGACGAACCTGAACTGGCCCGACATGACCGTCCACATGACGCGCTTCGCCGATGGTCGCTGGAAGGCGGGCCTCGCCGAAGCCACGGCGAAGTGGCTGCTCACTCGGTTGGAAAACCGATGAGCCGTCCACGCCTGGTCAACCGTACCTCCGCGACTCCTTCGACGCTTCTGCAGCGGGCTATCTTCGACGGCTACGACTTCGGCTTGAAGATCCCCTATATCGCAGGCAGCAACCGCGCGCTGCTGGAGCTATCCGGCTTCTTCATCAGCGCCCGGGAGCATCCGTTGCACCGCTACTGGCGGGTCCCCAAGGGCAAGTTGCTGCCCGAACTGGACTCGCTGTACAACCGACTCGCCGAGCTCGCTGGAGGCCTCCACTCACAGTCCTGGCGGGACTTCAGCGGCATGGTCGAATCTGCACAGGCCTCGCTTGACCGACAGGCCTTCACCTGTGGTTTGCTGCTGCGCATCGCGCCGCTGGCCGAGGGCGGCGTCTTGCTGTCAGGCGAGTTCCATCCCGGTGTGGTGGCGGTGGCTCGGCGGATGCGCGGGGTATTCCTGCGCCCATCGAGCTCCTGGCGCATCGACGCCACACCTGAGCTGCTCCGCAGCAACCTGATCCTGGAGCTTGGCCTCGCCGAGGAACAATTCGAGATACTGGATACCGTCCAGGAGCTGCTCAGCGACGGTAGCTTCGCGCCGGCGACCGAGCTGCCCAGCATGAGCATCGGCGGT
>NZ_KV813622.1:0-761 GCF_001813645.1 Pseudomonas sp. HMSC063H08 | reverse complement strand
GAGTACAGCTCGGCTGATATCGAGGCGGCGCTTCAGGGCTACTCGCTACTGGCCCACCAGCCTGCCGGCATCGCTCACTTGCTGCAGAGAACCAGCGCCCTGTTGGCCGACGACATGGGATTGGGCAAGACCCGCCAGGCGGTCATCGCCGCTTCGATCCGAGCGGCGGGCAGGCCAATTCTGGTCATCACCCTGGCCACCCTGTTGATCAATTGGCAGCGCGAAATCCAGGAGGTCTATCCCTCGGCCACCGTGGCCATCCAGCAGGACAACCCAGAGGCGCAGTGGATCCTGGTCAACTACGAGCAGTTGAGCCCCTTCGTCGCCAACGCTTCGCGCTTCGCCGTGATGGTCATCGACGAGGCGCAGCGGATGAAGGAACCGACGGCGCAATGCACGCGGCACGGTTTCGACATTGCCGCCCAAGTGCCGAACCGCTACCTGCTTACCGGCACGCCGGTGCTCAACCGTGAAACCGAGCTGCACACCCTGCTTCGCCTCTCAGGCCACCCCATCGGACAACTGCCGCTGAAAGAGTTCTGCGACCGTTTCGCCGGCAACCCGGAGTTCCGCCAGAGTCTGCGGGCGGAGCTGGGTGACTGGATGCTGCGCAGGCGCAAAGATGTGCTGCCCAGCCTCAAGGGCAAGCAGCGGCAGTTGCTGAAGGTGGCCCTCTCCACCGAGGAACGCCAGCAATACGACGTGCTGCGTCTCGAGGACCGACCGATTTTCGCGCGACTCGGCGCGCTGCGGCGTTACCT
>NZ_KV813621.1:0-246 GCF_001813645.1 Pseudomonas sp. HMSC063H08 | reverse complement strand
TAGAGCGTGCCGTCGGCGGCCAGGGCCATGATCTCTTGCAGGTGTTTCGAGACCTCCCACTCGCCACCGTCGGCGGTGAGCAGTTGGGTCACCATGGAGGGCTGTGCAAGCGCGGCAATTTGAAGGTTCGTCATGGCGGTACCTACTGGATGAACGGCTGCGGTACCGCCCCGGGCAGCGCCGGCGGAACGGAGGCGCCTTGGGCCGAGGAGGCGGCTTGGGTGGGGGCAACGCTGGAGAAGCCCA
>NZ_KV813620.1:180300-249385 GCF_001813645.1 Pseudomonas sp. HMSC063H08 | reverse complement strand
GAGTCGGCCCAGCAGATCCAGAAGATGATCGAGGAACTGCAGATCGGCGCCCAGGAAGCGGTCAGCACCATGACCGAGAGTCAGCGCTACAGCCTTGAAAGCGTGGAGATCGCCAACCGTGCCGGCGAACGCCTGAGCAGCGTCACCGGACGGATCGCCGAGATCGACGGGATGAACCAGTCGGTGGCCACCGCCACCGAGGAGCAGACCGCGGTGGTCGATTCGCTGAACATGGACATCACCGAGATCAACACCCTCAACCAGGAAGGCGTGGAGAACCTCCAGGCCACCCTGCGCGCCTGCGGCGAGCTGGAAACCCAGGCCGGGCGCCTGCGCCAGCTGGTGGACAGCTTCAAGATCTGAGCACTGCCCGAGCCGTAGCCGAACCGGCGGATAATCGCGCCGCGGCTATCCGCCCTGCCCCCGGCCATTCGTAGGGTGAACAACGCCAACGGCGTTGTTCACCCTTATCCTGCCAGGATGCCTCCCGAGGCATGCCTTCCTCTCCGCCCGCTCCCTCTGCGACCTATTCCCGCGCTGGCTGCCCCGAACGCGCCGGCTCGCGCTTTCTTTCCTAGACTTGAAGCTACCCATGGCTCCCGCACACCGTTCGAACGACTGCCGGCGCCGGTGGTCCACTGAGTGGCAGAAGGAACAAGCTCAACGGAGGAAGGCCCATCGTGCACATCGCCGATATGACCATGTTCTACGCGCCTGCCAGCGGGGGGGTACGCACCTATCTCGAAGCCAAGCATCGCCATCTCTGGCACTATCCCGGCATTCGCCACAGCGTGCTGGTTCCTGGCGCCGGCTATCGCCAGGCGAACGGCATCCACGAGGTGCCGGCGCCGCCGCTGCCATTCGGCAATGGCTACCGCTTCCCTCTCCGTCGCGGCCCCTGGCGCAAGGTGCTGCGCAATCTGCAACCGGACCTGATCGAGGTCGGCGACCCGTACCTCACCGCCTGGGCGGCGCTCGACGCGCGACGTCGGCTGGACGTGCCGGTGATCGGCTTCTACCACTCCGACCTGCCGCTGCTGGTGAGCAATCGCATGGGCGCCTGGCTCGGCACCAACGCGGACAACTACGTCAGCAAGCTGTACGGCCACTTCGACCGGGTCCTGGCCCCCAGCCGGGTGATGGCGGAAAAGCTGATGCGCCTGGGCGTCGCCGACGTGCATGTACAACCGCTGGGCGTCGACCTCGTCACCTTCCATCCGAGCAACCGAGATCCGGGGCTGCGCCAGGAACTCGGCCTGGACGAGGAAACCCGCCTGCTGGTGTTCGCCGGGCGCGGTTCGCGGGAAAAGAACCTGCCGGTACTGCTCAACGCCATCCAGCGCCTCGGCGACGGCTATCACCTGTTGCTGGTGGGTTCCAACATGCCGACCCGGGTACCGCGCAACACCAGCGTGGTCGACCATTTCTGCGACAGCCGCGAAGTCGCCCGCCTGCTGGCGAGCAGCGACGCGCTGCTGCACGCCGGCGACCAGGAGACCTTCGGCCTGGTCGCACTCGAAGCGATGGCCAGCGGCATTCCGGTGGTGGCGGTGCGCGCCGGGGCACTGGCGGAAATAGTCCCGGAGCGTTGCGGCGTGCTCTGCGCGCCGAACAACGGCGACGCCATGGCCTGCGCGGTGCGCGAACTGTTCAGCCACGACGTCGAGCTGCGCGGCCAGCGCGCCCGCCGTCACGTCGAGCGCCAGCATGCCTGGGACGCGGTGGTCGCCGGCCTGCTCCTGCACTACCACGCGGTACTCGGCGACAGCGAGGCGAGGTTCCCGCGCTATGGCTGAACGCAGCCTGCTGCTGGTGTTGCACGACGTGGCCCCGGAAACCTGGCCGGACTACCGGCCCTTCGTCGAGGCCGTGGACGCGCTCGGCCAGGTCCCCATGACCTGGCTGGTAGTGCCCGATTTCCACCATCGCAACCCGCTGGAAGCCGACGTAAAGTTCTGCGAACTGCTCTCGCGGCGGGTGGCCCGGGGTGACGAACTGGCTCTCCACGGCTTCTATCACTACGATGACGCCCCACCACCGCGTACTCCAGGGCAATACTTCATGCGTCGCATCTACACCTGGGAGGGAGAGTTCTATGCCCTCGACCACGCCGAGGCCAAGGCCCGCCTGGCCGCCGGCATCGAACTGTTCCGCCGCCGCGGATGGCCGCTGCACGGTTTCGTCGCGCCGGCCTGGCTGATGAGCGCCGGCACCCGCCAGGCGCTCGGCGAGAGCGGACTGCGCTACACCAGCGACCCGTCCAACCTCTACCGGCTTCCCCACCTGCAACCGATCGAGGCCCCCGGTCTGGTCTGGAGCGCGCGCAGTGCCTGGCGTCGCGGCCTCTCCTGGGCGCTCAGCGAGCAGCGCCGGCGGGCCTGGCGCGCAGCGCCGGTGATCCGCCTCGGACTCCATCCGGTCGACATGCGCCATCGCTTTTCCCGCGAATACTGGCTGCGTACCCTGCGCACCCTGCTGTCCGAGGGGCGCCAGCCGCTGACCAAGATCGACTGGCTGGAGCGCCGCCTCGCCCTGGACCACGCGGCATGAGTCGAGGCTGGTTACTGCTGTTCGGTTTGATCGGTGCCTCGCTGATTCCGCTGGTGCTCGGCGGCAGCGACATGTTCTCGCGCTTGCGCGCCTTCCCGCTGGACAGCCTGCTGCTGATGTTCGGCATGATCGTGGTCTGCTGGTTCATCAACGGCCTACGCCTGCGCTTGCTGCTCGCCGGGCGCGCCGGCAAGCTCGGGCAATTGCAGAGCGTCGGCATCATCATGGCCAGCGAATTCGCCTTCTGCGCCACTCCGGGCGGCAGCGGCGGGCCGTTGACCCTGATGGCGTTGCTGGCCCGGCGCGGCCTGCGCCCGGCGCAGACCAGCGCGGTGTTCGCGGTCGACCAGTTGGCCGACCTGACGTTCTTCCTCTGCGCCCTCGGCGCGATCCTGATCTATGCCCTCAGCCATTCGCTGAGCCCGAACATGGAATCGAGCCTGATCTTCAGCGCGGTATTCCTGGTCGGCCTGTTCGTCGGCGCGGTAATGCTGATCCGCTACCTGCACCAGGTGATCCGCTTCAACGGGCGGGTTCTGGCGCGGCTCGGCGTGTCATCGCGCAAGCGCCTGCACTGGGGCCGCAAGATCCTGCATTTCCGCATTGCCCTGCACGACAGCCTGCGCCTGCCGAAACGACGCCTGCTGGCGGTCTTCCTTCTCAGCAGTACGCACTGGCTGCTGCGCTTCAGCGTGCTCGACCTGACCCTGCGCGGCCTGGGAGTGGACATCCAGTGGGCCTGGACCTTCCTGATCCAGATGGTCTCGCTCAGCGCCGGACAGCTATCGCTGATCCCCGGCGGCGCCGGCGGCACCGAGCTGACCTCGGCGGCCCTGCTGGCCCCCATGATCGGCAAGTCGACGGCGGCGGCGGCCATCGTCATCTGGCGAGCGGTGACCTTCTATTTCTACCTCGTCGCCGGCGGCCCGGTGTTCGCCGTGCTCGCCGGACGTCCGCTGCTGAAGAAGCTGATCAGCAGTCGCGAGGCTTCTTCCTGAGCGTATCCTCGGCGTCAGCCTCGCCCGTCTCGCTGACGCTCTCCTGGATACGCCGCCAGAGTTCGGCCGCGTCGGGAAACTCGGTTCCGTCCTCGTCGCCGAGGGCGTCGATGTCGTAACGGCTGGTGCAACCCTCGCCGAGGGTCGGTGGCGGGCTGGCGGTGCCCGCCGACCTGGGATCGCTCATGTTCGTTCCTCCGGGTGCCGACCCCGGCCGGCATTCCAGGGAAGCCGACTCAGTCGAACACCACCGTCTTGTTGCCGTGTACCAGTACGCGGTCTTCCAGGTGATAGCGCAGTCCGCGCGCGAGCACCAGTTTTTCCACATCCTTGCCCAGCCGCACCATGTCTTCGACGTTGTCGCGGTGAGTGACCCGCACCACGTCCTGCTCGATGATCGGACCGGCATCCAGTTCCTCGGTCACGTAATGGCTGGTCGCGCCGATCAGCTTGACCCCGCGCTTCGACGCCTGGTGATACGGCTTGGCGCCGATGAAGGACGGCAGGAAGCTGTGGTGGATGTTGATCACCTGGTGGGCGTACTTGCGGCACAGGTCCGGCGGCAGGATCTGCATGTAGCGAGCCAGGACGATGCAGTCGGCGCCATGTTCGTCGATCAGCCGGGAAACTTCATCGAAAGCCGGCTGCTTGTCCTGCGGATCGACGGGAACGTGGAAATACGGGATACCGTGCCACTCGACCATGCTGCGCAGGTCGTCGTGGTTGGCGATCACGCAGGGAATCTCGCAGTCCAGTTCGCCGCTGTGCCAGCGGTGCAGCAGATCGGCCAGGCAATGGGACTCCTTGCTGGCCATCAGCACCACGCGCTTCTTCACCTCGGAATCGGTGATCCGCCATTCCATGGAGAATTCGCGGGCGATCGGGGCGAAAGCCTGGCGGAAGCCATCCAGGTCGAACGGCAGAGAGTCGGCACGGATCTCGTGGCGCATGAAGAACCAGCCGTTATCGTTGTCGGAATGATGGCTGGCTTCGGTGATCCAGCCATTGTAGGTGGCCAGGAAGTTACTCACCTTGGCAACGATCCCGACCCCGTCGGGACAGGCGATCACCAGCCGAAAAGTGCGCATGGGTATACTCCAGAAACATCGCGAAAGGCCGCCATTCTAGCGGCATGGCGGGAAAAGTTCAGCCTCGGCGAAGGCCTTTCGACAGGCTGTTGCGCGAGAGAATAAACCCGCACAACAGGGCAATCCCGATGCGGAATTAATTACTTTGAATTTCATCGAGAAAAGTTTTCATCGCGGTTTACTTACAGTTTCGCCCTGACTATTATTGAATCTACTTACATGCCCGCCACCGCCACTCAGCACAGACAAGGTACCTGACATGTCCCTGATCAACGAATATCGCGCCACGGAAGAAGCCATCAAGGAACTTCAGGAGCGCCTGAAGTCCCTGGAACAAGACGACAAACTGAAAAAAGAACTGGAATTCGAAGAGAAGCTGCGCACGCTGATGGGCACTTACCAGAAGTCCCTGCGTGACGTGATTTCCCTGCTCGATCCGGACGCCAAGATCGGCAAGAGCACCCGCACCGCCAAGGCGCCTGCCGGCAAGCGCGCGCGCAAGGTCAAGCAGTACAAGAACCCGCACACCGGCGAAGTCATCGAGACCAAGGGCGGCAACCACAAGACTTTGAAAGAGTGGAAAGCCAAGTGGGGCCCCGAGGCCGTCGAGAGCTGGGCCACCCTGCTCGGCTAAACCAGTCAGTTCCACGAAGAACGCCAGCCCAGTGCTGGCGTTTTTCATTTCCGCCGGATCGTACCGACTCCTCTGCCTGCGTCCTCAAGTCTCCAGCGAATAGCGTTGACGCAGTTCCGCGGCGTAATCGCGCCAGGCCGCAAGTACCGCCGGCAATGTGCCGCCCTGCTCTTGCCGACAAGCCTCCAGCGCCGCCTCGAAGGCCGGCAAAGTATTCGGTGCGCCGTATTCTTCATGGGACAAACGATTGCGGCAGAAGCTTTCCCATTGTTGGCGCTCGGCGACATTTAAAGTTTCCGGGAAATTTCGCGCACGATAGCGGAAGAACAACTCCTGCAAGCGGGCATCGTCGAAGGGCCATTGTTCTTTGGCCAATTGCTCCGGTTCGGCAAGGCGCAGCTGTTCACAAAGGCGTCGATCCCGATCGCCAATAAATCCGTCATACAACTGTTGCTCGGGGTCGTCGCTGGCGGAGAAACTTTCTTCGCCATATAGCGCTGTCAGTTTGTCCGCCCAGACGGTTTGATGCTGGCGCAACAACTCGGCTTTTCGCTGGCACTCCTCGAGTTCGATGCCGGTTCGCTGGCGATCCTCGGCGCGCAATACCGACAGCGGCGCCACCACCGGGCAACGGTTGACCTGGATCTGCTTCAGCGGCACCGGCAACTCGCCCTCGGCCAGTTCGTCGCGACGGGTATACAGGCGCCTGCGCAAGTCCTCGGCCGACAACTCCAGCAGCGGCGCGGGATCGGCGCAGAGGTCGCAGACGATCAGGGCATTGCGGTTGCGCGGGTGCCAGGCCAGCGGCAGGACCACCGAGAGGAAATGGCGCTCCGCGGAAAAGCGTCCGGAGACATGCACCAGCGGCTGCAGCAGGCGCACCTGGTCGAGCACCTTGTGCTTGCTGCGCAACTGGTAGAGGTAATCGTACAGGCGCGGCTGGCGCTGACGGATCAGGCGGGCCAGGGCAATGGTGGCGCGGACATCGGAAAGCGCGTCGTGGGCCTGGCCATGCTCCAGGCCGTTCGCCGCGGTGAGCATTTCCAGCTTCAGCGACAGCCGGCCGTCCAGCTGCGGCCACTGGATGCCCTCCGGGCGCAGGGCATAGGCGGTACGGACCATGTCGATCAGGTCCCAGCGGCTATTGCCGCCTTGCCACTCGCGTGCGTAGGGATCGAAGAAGTTGCGGTACAGGCTGTAGCGCGTCACTTCGTCGTCGAAGCGCAGGGAGTTGTAGCCGGCCACGCAGGTCGCCGGCTGCGCCAGCTGGGCGTGTACCCGGGTCATGAAGTCGGCCTCGGACAGCCCCCGCTCGGCCAGCCGCTGGGGAGTGATGCCGGTGATCAGGCAAGCCATAGGGTGGGGCAGGATATCGTCGCTGGGACGGCAATACAGGTTCATCGGCTCGCCGATCTCGTTCAGCGCCTCGTCCGTGCGGATCCCGGCGATCTGCAACGGCCGGTCGCGGCGGGGGTCGATGCCGGTGGTTTCGTAGTCGTACCAAAAAATACTCGCGTTCACGGTCATTCCCTTTCTGGCGGCACCGGGCAGTCTACCAGTGACTGCCGCGAAGCTCGCGACCCACTTCGGGGATTTCCAGGTTTTCCAACGAACTCACGGAAAGCGCCGTAGGCACATCCCGCCAGGGCGCGTCAGTGCGCATATCTGCCATCCGAACCTTGCGTTGTCCCCTCCGCCCTCGCTAGCATTCCGCTCGCACGGATGCCCGTTTCACTGACAAGGACAGCACCATGAACGACACCAGCAATCCCTACGCTACCCCCGCCAGCGCCCTGCAACCGACCCAGGCGGTGCCGCCGGTCATCGGCGACTACGACTTCCGCATCGGCGACGTGATCAGCGAAGCCTGGGCCAAGATCAAGGGCGTCAAAGGCATCCTGATCGGCGCCTTCGTGGTCTACAGCGTGGTGATCCAGACCATCACCTTCATCCTCACCCTGCTCTTCGGCGGTATCGGCCTGATGAGCGAGGCCGATCCCATCGCCTTCGCGGTCGGCCAGATGATCGCCAGCCTGGTCGCCACGGCGGTGGGCTACCCGTTCTTCACCGGCCTGACCATGATCGGCATCCGCCGCGCCGCCGACCAGCCGGCGACCTTCAACGAAATGTTCAACTACTTCGGCATGCTGGTGCCGCTGCTGCTCACCGGCCTGCTGATGATGCTGATGGTCTACGTCGGCTTCTTCCTGCTGATCATCCCCGGCCTCTACCTGAGCGTCGCCTACATGCTCGCCCTGCCGCTGGTGGCCGAGCGCGGCCTGACGCCCTGGCAGGCCCTGGAAACCTCGCGCAAGGCCATCAGCCGCCACTGGTTCAAGGTGTTCGGCCTGCTGCTGGTGCTGAGCCTGCTGATGCTGGTGAGCATGATCCCGCTGTTCATCGGCCTGATCTGGACCGGCCCGCTGTTCGTCGTTTCCATGGGTATTCTCTACCGCACCATCTTCGGCGTTCGCCCGCTGGGCAACTGAGGTGCAGACCGGGCCGTCGCGGCGGCCCGGTTGCCTGATGACGCCACGCTGGCTAGCATCTGACTTTCCCCGACACGGCCCCCCGATGCCACCGAACGCAGCCGCCCGCCTCGTCGCGCCCGCCCCCCGGCCAGGCGCCGAGGTCCTCGACACCCACTACCACGTGGAAACGCCGGAAGGCATCGACCTGCTCCTGCGTCCCGCCGGCGTCGTCCCCCGGGCCCTGGCCTATACCATCGACCTCTGCATCCGCGGCCTGATCATGCTGGTGCTGATGCTCGGCCTGGCGTTCCTCGGCAAGCTCGGCGCCGGCCTCGGCCTGCTGCTGACCTTCGTCATGACCTGGTGGTACATGGTCCTCTTCGAGGTGCTCAACCAGGGCCGCTCGCCCGGCAAGCAGATGATGGGACTGCGCGTCGTCCACGACGACGGCACTCCGGTGGGCTGGGCCGCGTCGCTGCTGCGCAACCTGCTGCGCTTCGCCGACATCCTGCCCTTCGGCTACGCCCTCGGTCTGCTCTGTTGCCTGAACCATCCGGCCTTCAAGCGCCTGGGCGACATCGCCGCCGGCACCCTGGTGGTCTACCGCGAACCCGAACTGAGCCGGCCCAGCCTGCCTGACGTCGAGCCGCAACTGCCGCCCTTCCCCATGAGCCTGGAAGAACAGCGCGCTTTCCTCGGCTTCGCCGAACGCGGCGCGGCGCTTTCCTCGGCACGCCGCGAGGAACTGGCGGGCATTCTCGCCGAACCGCTGGGCGTCGAGCCGGTACGCGCCCAGGCCGAGATCAACGGCATCGCCCGTGGCTTTCTCGGCCTGCGCCAGGAGAGCGCATGAAACAGAGCCTCTTCGAACAGCGCCACCAGGCCGCCTGGCAACGCTTCGACAAACGCCTCGCCTTTCTCGAGAAAGGCAAGAAGCTGGAAGGCTCCAGCGACGACTTCGCCGCCGATTACCGGCGCCTCTGCCAGCAACTGGCGCTGGCCCAGGAGCGCGGCTACAGCAGTCACCTGATCGACCAGTTGCAGCAACTGGCGATGCGCGGCCACCAGCAGTTCTACCGGCACCGCAGCCAGCTCGGCAGCCGCATCCTCGGCTTCCTGCTCGCCGGCCTGCCGCGCCTGGTCCGCGAGGAGTGGCGCAGCATCGCCGTGGCCAGCCTGCTGTTCTACGGCAGCGCCCTGCTCATGGGGCTGCTGGTCTATCACTTTCCCGACCTGATCTACAGCGTGGTCAGCCCGGACAAGGTCAGCGAGATGGAGTCTATGTACGCCCCGGAAACCACCCGCCTGGGTCCGTTGGGGGCACGCGACACCAGCGACGACTGGGAAATGTTCGGCTTCTACATCATGAACAACATCGGCATCGCCTTTCAGACCTTCGCCAGCGGCGTGCTGCTGGGACTCGGCAGCCTGTTCTTCCTGCTGTTCAATGGCCTGATGATCGGTTCGGTGGCCGGCCACCTGACGCAGATTGGCTACGTGCAGACCTTCTGGCCCTTCGTCATCGGCCACGGCGCGTTCGAACTGACCGCCATCACCTTCGCCGGCGCCGCCGGCCTCAAGCTCGGCTGGGCGCTGCTCGCGCCAGGTCGCCTGACCCGCGGCGAAGCCCTGCGGCTGGCCGCCCGGCGCAGCGTGCAACTGATCGCCGGGGTGATCGTGCTGTTGCTGCTGGCGGCCTTCACCGAGGCCTATTGGTCTTCCATCAGTCATTTCGAGCCGCGGGTGAAGTACGCGGTCGGCGCGGTCCTCTGGCTGCTGGTCGGCAGCTACTTCCTGTTCGCCGGACGGAGCCGCCATGCGCCTGACTGACGCCAGCGTGGCGATCCGCCCGCGCAGCGCCTGGGAAGCGCTCGACCTCGGCATCCTCCTGGCGCATCGCCATGCGCGCCTGCTGATGGGCAGTTGGGCATTGCTGACCCTGCCGCTGTTCGCCGTGCTCAGCCTCCTGCTGTGGCAGCATCCAACCCTGGCGATCCTGATCTTCTGGTGGCTCAAGCCGGCCTTCGAACGGCTGCCGCTGTACATTCTCTCGCACGCCCTGTTCGGCGATACGCCAACCCTGAAGCAGGCCCTGCGCGCCTATCCCGCCCTGCTGAGGAAACAGTTGCCGGCCAGCCTGCTGTGGCGCCGCTTCAGTCCGACGCGCAGCTTCGACCTGCCGGTCCTGCAACTGGAAGGGCTCGCCGGGGAGTCCCGCAGCCAGCGCCTGATCGTATTGTCCCAGCGCAACGCCGGCGGCGCGACCTGGCTGACCGTGGTCGGCGTGCACCTGGAAATGGCGCTCTGGGCCGGCTTCGCCATGCTTCTCTATCTGCTGATCCCGGCGCAGAACGAGATCGACTGGAACTGGCAGAGCCTGCTCGACCCGGAAGCCGGCGAGTGGCTCTGGCTGGAGCACCTGTCGAACCTGCTCTACGTCCTGGTGCTGGTAGTCTGGGAGCCGATCTACGTGGCCTGTGGCTTCACCCTCTACCTGAACCGGCGCACCGAACTGGAGGCCTGGGACATCGAGCTGGTGTTCCGCCGCCTGCGCCAGCGTCTGGTCGGCAGCGCCTATGTCCTGCTGCTCGGCCTGGCCGCTTCGCTGGCCTGGCTGCCCGCCCCTTCCACCTACGCCGAGCCGGCGGCCGCCGCCAGCGCCGGCGAAGCCGAGCTACCGCCCGAGCAGGCCCGCCTGCTGCGGCAGAAACTCAACAGCGAACAGGCCGGCAAGCAGATCCGGGCGATCGTCGACGGCGCGCCGTTCAAGAACAGCGAGACCGTTACGGGCTGGCGCTTCGGCGACAAGACCGAGAAAAAGGACAGCCGCAAGGAGGACGAAGAGCGGCTCAAGGCATTCTTCGAGGCCCTGGCCAACTGGGTGCCGTTCCGTCACGCGGCGCAGGTCATCGAAGTGCTGCTCTGGGCGCTGCTGTTCAGCGCGGTGTTCCTGCTGGTCTGGCGCTACCGTGAATGGCTGCGCCTGTTCGTCGGCAACCTGGGCTTGCCGCAACGGGCCCGCCGCGAAGCGCCGACGGTGATGTTCGGCCTCGATCTCAGTCCGGAAAGCCTGCCCGACGACATCGCCGGCAACGCCGAACGGCTCTGGAACGAGAAACCACGGGAAGCCCTCGGCCTGCTCTACCGCGGGCTGCTCAGCCGACTGCTGCATGACTACCGCCTGCCGTTGAAGGGCTCCCATACCGAGGGCGAGGTCCTGCGCCTGGTCGAAGGACTGGAGCAACAACGGCCGCTGCTGCACTACAGCCAACTGCTGACCGCCCAATGGCAGGCGCTCGCCTACGGCCACCGGCTGCCGGCCGACGACGCTCGCCAGCGCCTCTGCGATGGCTGGCGCAGCCTTTTCGCCGCGGGAGCCAAGCCATGATGAGCCGGCGCGCGCGCTTCCTGTTGCTTGCCGTGCTCCTGCTGCTGGCCGGGCTGCTGGCGATCTTCCTGGCCAGCCGCCTGCAACCCTATACGGAGACGATCGACCTCGGCCCATCGCCGGAGGCCCGGCGCAATCCCTACCTGGCCGCCGAACTGTTCCTGCGCAAGCAGGGGGTCACGGTGAGCCGCACCGACGGCCTTGAGGTCCTCAAGGAACTGCCGCCCTCCGGGCATACCCTGCTCCTGCTCGGCAGCCGCTCCGGCATGACTCCCGGCCAGGCTCGCCGCCTGCTGCAATGGAGCGAGCAGGGCGGGCATCTGGTGCTGATCGCCGAACGCCTGTGGGACGAGGACGAGAAGAAGAGCGGCGACCTGCTGCTCGACAGCCTGGATATCCGCCAGTACCTGACCGAGGACTTCGACGACAGCCAGGACCGGGCCAGCGAGGAAACCGCCGACGCCGACGCCGACGAAGGTAGCGTCGACGACCATGCGACCGAAGCGCCGCCGGAGGAAGCCGCCGGCGAGGAAGAAGAGCCCGCCGACAGCGTGCCGGACTATTCCGCACTGACCCGCCTGTACCTGGAAAACGAGCGCTCGCCGGCCTACATCGGCTTCGATCCCGACTACCACCTCTACGATCCGCAGAACCACGCCTACGCCTGGGCCAACAGCGGCGACGCCACCCACCTGTTGCAGATGCAGCACGGCAAGGGCCTGGTCACGGTGCTCACCGACGCCTGGATCTGGCAGAACCGCAACATCGAGCACTACGACAACGCCTGGCTGCTCTGGTACCTGACCCAGGACAACCAGGTGACCCTGCTCTACCGCGCCGAACGCGACAGCCTCGCCACCCTGCTCGCCCGCCACTTCCCCGAGGCCCTGGCGGCAGCGCTGCTGCTGTTGCTCGCTGGCCTGTGGCGCGCAGGGCTGCGCCAGGGTCCCTTGCAGCCGGTGGCCAGCCGTTCGCGCCGGCAACTGGAGGAACACCTGCGCGCCGGCGCCGACTTCCTCCTCCGCCAGCGCGGCCACGTCGCCTTGCTGCACGGTCTGCAACGCGACATCCTGCGCAGGGCGCGGCGTCGCCACCCCGGTTTCGAACAGCTCGGCGTCGCCGAGCAATGGCAGATCCTCGGGCGCATGACCCGCCTGCCACCCAGCGCCATCAGCCAGGCCATGCGCCCATATCCGGCGCAGCGCCTTTCCGCTGCCGACTTCACCCGCCAGGTCGCCCACCTGCAAAGCCTCAGGAATGCCCTATGAGCGAACAGACGCCCGAACAACCGAGCACCGCGCCCAACCCTGCGCTCCAGCGCCAGCGCGCCAGCCAGCTGGCCCAGGCCCTGCGCAGCGAACTGCAGAAAGCCCTGATCGGCCAGGGCGCGGTGATCGACGACGTGCTCACCGCGTTGCTCGCCGGCGGCCACGTGCTGGTGGAAGGCGTGCCGGGGCTCGGCAAGACCCTGCTGGTACGCGCCCTGGCGCGCTGCTTCGACGGCGGCTTCGCGCGCATCCAGTTCACCCCCGACCTGATGCCCAGCGACGTCACCGGCCACGCCGTATACGACCTCGCCAGCGAGCAGTTCAAGCTGCGCAAGGGGCCGGTGTTCACCCACCTGCTGCTGGCGGACGAGATCAACCGCGCGCCGGCCAAGACCCAGGCCGCCCTGCTGGAAGTGATGCAGGAGCGCCAGGTCACCCTGGAAGGACGCGCCCTGCCGGTGCCGCAGCCGTTCATGGTGCTGGCGACGCAGAACCCGATCGAGCAGGAAGGCACCTATCCGCTGCCGGAAGCCGAACTCGACCGCTTCATGCTCAAGCTGCGCATCGATTACCCGGCCGAAGCCGAGGAACAGACCCTGGTGCGCCAGGTGACCCGCTCCGCGCGCAGCGACATGCTCGACGTAGCCAACCTGCGGCCGCTGCTGAAGGACAAGGACGTTCTCGCCCTGCAGCGGATCGCCAGCGACCTGCCGATCGACGACCAGGTCCTCGACTATGCCGTGCGCCTGGCCCGCACCACCCGCAACTGGCCGGGCCTGGCCCTCGGCGCCGGACCTCGCGCGTCGATCGCCCTGGTCCGTTGCGGCCGGGCGCGGGCGCTGCTGCGCGGCGGCGAGTTCGTGGTGCCGGACGACATCAAGGGCTGTGCCCTGGCGGTCCTGCGCCATCGGGTCCGGCTGTCTCCGGAGCTGGACATCGAGGGGCTGTCGGTGGACCAGGTCCTGCAACAGTTGCTCGACCAGGTACCGGCCCCCCGCGTATGAAGCCATCGCGCGCCCTGCTGGCGCTGTTCGCCGCGCTCCTGCTGCTGGCCATCGGCCTGGGCAGCCTGTCGGCGCTCGGCCAGCGGTTGCCTGCGCAACTGCATACATTCTGGTGGGCGGCGCTCGCCGCGCTGCTCCTGCTCGGCCTGCTGGACGCCCTGTGGGCGCGCCGCCAGGCGGTGCCGAAGCTGAGCCGCCAGCTCAGCGGCAACCTGCCGCTGGGGCGCTGGAGCGAAGTGCGCCTGCATCTGCAGCACACCTATCGGCGTCCGGTTCGCCTGACCCTGTTCGATCACCTGCCGGCCGGCATGGATTTCGAGTACCTGCCGCAGGAGGTCGAACTGCGCCCGGGCGAAAGCACCGAGGTCGGCTACCGGGTGCGGCCGCTGAACCGCGGTCACTTCGTGTTTCCCCGCTGCGAGTTGGAACTGCCCAGCCCGCTGCGCCTGTGGCGGCAGCGCCGCTACCTGGAAGCACGCGGCGAGACCCGCGTCTACCCGGACTTCGCCCGCCTCTACGGCGCCGAACTGATGGCGGTCGACCACTGGCTCAACCAGATCGGCGTACGCGGCGGCCAGCGCCGCGGCCTCGGCCTGGAGTTCCACCAGTTGCGCGAATTCCGCGACGGCGACACCCTGCGCCAGATCGACTGGAAGGCCACCGCTCGCAAACGCACGCCGATCGCCCGCGAATACCAGGACGAACGCGACCAGCAGATCCTCTTCCTGCTCGACTGCGGCCGCCGCATGCGCAGCCAGGACGGCGACCTGTCGCACTTCGACCATGCCCTCAACGCCAGCCTGCTGCTGGCCTACGTGGCCCTGCGCCAGGGCGATGCGGTGGGCGCCATGACCTTCGCCGGCGACGACCGCCGGCACCTCCCGCCGGGCAAGGGCAGCGCCCAGCTCGGCGCGCTGCTCAACACCGTCTACGACCTGCAGACCAGCCAGCGTCCCGCCGACTTCCCGGAAGCCGTGCAGGCGGTGCTGTCCCGCCAGCGGCGGCGGGCCCTGGTGATCCTGGTGACCAACCTGCGCGACGAGGACGACGAGGAACTGCTCGGCGCGGTGAAACGCCTGGGCCGCCAGCACCGGGTGCTGGTCGCCAGCCTGCGCGAGGAAGTGCTCGACACCCTGCGCCAGGAGCCGGTCGCCCGCTATGAGCAGGCGCTCGCCTACACCGGCACCATCGACTACCTGAATGCGCGCAACGGCCTCCACGAGAAGCTCGCGGCCCACGGCGTGCCAGTGCTCGATGCGCGTCCCAGCGAACTCGGGCCGGAGCTGATCAGCCGCTACCTGGGCTGGAAGCGCGCCGGCGTGCTTTGACGGATCAGACCGACTGCGGCTGGCGGGGGAAGCTGAAGTAGCGGCGCAGCGCCTCCACCAGTTCGAGGAATTCGGCGGGCGGCGCCAGCAGGTGGAAGCCGGAATCGAAATGACCGGGCGTGACGTCCTCGCAGGTCCACCGGCAGTCGGCGGAAAAATCGATGCATTGCGGGCGACCGCCCAGTCCCGGAACCTTCAGGCGCAGTTCGAAACGCGCGCCGACCAGCATCGGCAGTTGGCTGATCAGCAGCAGGCCGTCCTCGGAGACGTTGCCGATGTAGCCCATCGGCTTATCGGTGATGCGATTGAACACCTTCAGGTAGCTGGGCAACTGATGGCGCTGGATATGTCGTTGAAGACCCATAATGGCATTTCGCTATGATTTGCAGTCCAGTATGACGATGCCGGCGCTCGGGGAACAAGCTCAGCGGCAGCGTTCGGACTCCCGCGAGGCCAGTTCGCGACGAATGGCGTCCAGCTCGGCATCGCTCAGGTAAACCGGCCCGCCGCCGGCGTCCTGCCGATAGAAGCGGCCGCCGCGTTCGAGCTGGGACAACTGTTGCCGCAAGCGCCCGCATTCCTCGGCCAGCGCAGCCTGGCGCTGGCCGGCACGTTCGGCGGCGGCGGTGCGTTCCTCGCGACGAGCATCGAAATACTCCTGGGTGCGCTGCTCGCGCTGGCGGGTCGCGGCGTCACGTTCCACCACCTGCGGCCTGACTTCGACGCGTTGCGCGCCGGCCGGTGGCGTGGCGGAGAAGTGTACCTTGCCCTGGGCATCGGTCCAGCGATAGATGTCCGCCTGCGCCAGCACGGGCATCAGGGCGACACAGAACCACAGGGCACGCATGCGAACCTCCTCCGTGAAATCCAGGACGAAGCTTACCGGATCGACCGGGGTCCCATGCGACCGACGGTCAGCCTGAACGCCCGTCCAGTCTCCCGGCCGCCTACAGGCGGGTCGGCACGGCGCTGGCCGAGGCCGGCGTCTCGCTCAGCCGGCCCAGTTGGCGCAAGGTCTCCAGCCGCGCCTTGGCACGGTAGGCATATTCGCTGGTGGGGTAACGGGCGATGATGAAGTGGTAGGTCTGCGCCGCGTCGACGAACAGGCTCTGGCGTTCCAGGCACTGGCCGCGCAGCAGCGAGATTTCCGGCTGCAGGTAGGGCCGCGCGCGAATCCGCCGTTCGGCCCGCGACAGGTCGAGCATCACCTGTGCGCAATCGCCTTTGTCGTAGGCGCGGTAGGCCCCGTTCAGGTCGCTGTTCAGCGACCAGCTGTTACAACCGGTGGCACTCAGCGCCAGGCAGGCAACGATCAAGCTTCGCATAGGCATATCCTCCGTTGGGAACTGTATCGGCGCGTATTGGCGTGACTGAAGGGCCTGACTAGACTGGGGTGGCTCTCGCCCTGGCGCCAAGGAGATGCCATGCGCTTCGCCCGCCGTCTCGTCCTGCTCCCATTGTTGTCGCTGCTGGCCGCCTGTTCGCCGACCACGCCGCTGTTCGTCGCCCAGGTGACCACTGGCGAAGTCGCCGAATACAAGCAGATGAAGAGCAACCGCATGACCGCCGCCATCGAGGAGGAAGGCGACCTGCTGACCTACAGCGCCATGGCGATCCGCGACAACAGGAGCGCCGAGGCGGAGAAGCTCTACCTCACCGGCTACGACAATAGCCGCTACAGCGCCGAGGTGCGCGGTATCTCGCTGTACCAGATCGGCCTGATCTACATGAGCCGCTACAACGACCAGCGCGACGACGCCAAGGCCACCGACTACTTCCAGCGCGTGGTCCGCGAGTTCCCCGGCACCCACGCCGCCGAGCATGCCCAGGCGCGCCTGCTGGCGATGCGCCAGCGAGCCAGGGAGCCGGTGCAGAAGAGCGCCCGCGAATTGCTCGCCACCTGGAAGCCGCAGCAGAACCTCGACCTCTACAAGACCAGCCTCGACCCGGACATGACCCTGCTGTCGCGCCGCGCGGTGCTCAAGGATCGCGTCGACGAGGCCGCCGAGCTCTACCTGCTGGCGGTCAACGATCCGGCGATTCCTGCCGGTATAAAGGAAAAGGCCCTCTACCAGCTCGGCCTGATGTACCTGGCGCCAGACAACCCGCACCCGAACCGCGACAAGGCCATCGAATACCTGCGCCGCCAGTTGCTCGACTATCCTGAAGGCGAATTGTCGAACAAGGCCAGCCGGCACCTCGACCAGGCGCTCAACGTGCAACCGCGCTGATCCCCGCCGGACTGACCCAGATCAAGCGCCCGTCGCGGCGCCTGGTCTGCAATGGCATTCCCGCCCAGTGCCAGGAGCGTTGCCATGAACCTGCATAACCTGCTGGTGGTCGTCGACCCGAGCAGCGACGAACAGCCGGCCCTTACCCGTGCCCAGTGGATCGCCGAACGCAGCGGCGCCAGCGTCGAGTTGCTGCTGTGCGACTTCAACCCGGCGCTGGACGGCGGGCTGTTCTTCGACAGTCACTCGCTGCAGCGTGCCCGCGACCTTTACCTGGACGAACGGGTCACCTGGCTGGAGCAGCTTTCCATGCCGCTGCAGCAGGCCGGCATCCGCACTCAGGTCGAGGCCCAGTGGGGCAAGCCGCTGGACCGGATGGTCCTGCAACGGGTCGGCGAAACCCGGCCCGACCTGGTCCTCAAGAGCACCCGCAAGCACAACCTGCTGCGCCGCCTGCTACTGGGCAACAGCGACTGGCAATTGATCCGCCACTGCCCGCAGCCGCTCTGGCTGGTCCATCACGACGCCTGGCGCGGCCAGCGCCTGTGCGCGGCGCTCGACCCGCTGCATGCCAGCGACAAGCCGGCCGCCCTCGATCACCGGCTGATCGCCGCCGCCCGCCAGCTCGAAGCCAGCCTGGGGCTGCGCGCCGACTACCTGCATACCCACGCGGCGATGCCGCGCAGCCTGCTGTTCGACGCGGAAATGCTCGCCGGCTACGAGCGTTTCGTGCTGCAACATGAGGAACGTCACCGCCAGGCCTTCGACGACCTGCTGGCAGCCTACCCGGAGATCGCCGCGGAGCGCCGCCACCTGCTGGCCGGCTATGCCGAGCAGACGATCCCCGACTTCGTCCGGGCCAACGACATCGACCTGCTGCTGATGGGCGCGGTCGCCCGGGGGCACCTGGACAACGCGCTGATCGGGCAAACCGCCGAACGCGTCCTGGAGGAGGTGGAATGCGACCTGCTGGTGCTCAAACCGACAAATGACATCTGATGCAGATAGTATGACTCCGCAGTCGCCGCCGAGCCTCGCCGGTGGTAGCCTGCACGCCAGCGTTATCCAAGGAGTCCTTTGCATGTCCGTTCGCCGCACCAAAATCGTCGCTACCCTCGGCCCAGCCAGCAATTCCCCGGAAGTGCTGGAGCAACTGATCCTGGCCGGGATCGACGTCGCCCGCCTCAACTTTTCCCACGGCACCCCCGATGAACACCGCGCCCGCGCCAGGCTGGTGCGCGAACTGGCGGCCAAGCACGGCCGCTTCGTCGCCCTGCTCGGCGACCTGCAAGGACCGAAGATCCGCATCGCCAAGTTCGCCAACAAGCGCATCGAATTGCAGGTCGGCGACAAGTTCCGCTTCTCCACCAGCCACGCCCGCGACGCCGGTACCCAGGAAGTGGTCGGCATCGACTACCCGGACCTGGTGAAGGACTGCGGGGTCGGCGATGAACTGCTGCTGGACGACGGCCGGGTGGTGATGGTGGTCGAGGAAGTCACCGCCGACGAACTGCGCTGCCGGGTGCTGATCGGCGGCCCGCTGTCCGACCACAAGGGCATCAACCGCCGCGGCGGCGGTCTCACCGCGCCGGCGCTGACCGACAAGGACAAGGCCGACATCAAGCTGGCCGCGGACATGGACCTGGACTACGTGGCCGTTTCCTTCCCGCGCGACGCCAAGGACATGGAATACGCCCGCCGCCTGCTCACCGAGGCCGGAGGCAAGGCCTGGCTGGTGGCCAAGATCGAGCGCGCCGAGGCGGTCGCCGACGACGACGCCCTCGACGGCCTGATTCGTGCCAGCGACGCGGTGATGGTGGCCCGTGGCGACCTCGGCGTGGAAATCGGCGATGCCGAGCTGGTCGGCATCCAGAAGAAGATCATCCTGCACGCCCGCCGCAACAATAAAGTGGTGATCACCGCGACCCAGATGATGGAGTCGATGATCCACAGCCCGATGCCGACCCGCGCGGAAGTCTCCGACGTGGCCAACGCCGTGCTCGACTACACCGACGCGGTGATGCTCTCGGCGGAAAGCGCCGCCGGCGAGTACCCGGTGGAAGCGGTGAAAGCCATGGCCCGCGTCTGCCAGGGCGCCGAGAAGCACCCGACCAGCCAGAAATCCAGCCACCGCCTCGGCCAGACCTTCGACCGCTGCGACGAGAGCATCGCCCTGGCGTCGATGTACACGGCCAACCACTTCCCGGGGATCAAGGCGATCATCTGCCTGACCGAAAGCGGCTTCACCCCGCTGATCATGTCGCGCATCCGCTCGTCGGTACCGATCTACGCCTACTCCCCGCACCGCGAGACCCAGGCTCGCGTGGCGATGTTCCGCGGCGTGGAAACCATCCCCTTCGACCCGGCGGCGCTGCCGGCGGAGAAGGTCAGCCAGGCCGCGGTCGACGAGTTGCTCAAGCGCGGCGTGGTGACCAAGGGCGACTGGGTGATCCTGACCAAGGGCGACAGCTACACCGCCCAGGGCGGCACCAACACCATGAAGGTGCTGCACGTCGGCGACCTGCTGGTATAAGCGCACGTCGCGGCGGATAACGCCCGTGGCGTTATCCGCCCTACGGACCGGCGCTCCGCTAACTCAACGTGGTGTAGGGCGAATAACCGCTACGCGGTTATCCGCCGTTTCAGCCGCATCGCGGCGAATAACGCCTGGGGCGTTATCCGCCCTACGGATCGTCGCTCCGCTGGCCCAACAGCGGTGTGCTCAGGCGAACCTGGAGAAATCCGGCTGGCGCCGGTGCATGAAGGCGCTGAGCGCCTCGATCGCCTCGGGCGAGCGCAGTCGGGTACTGAAGATATCGCCTTCCTCGGCGATCACCCGGCGAAGCTCCTCGATAAACGGCGCTTTCATCAGGCGCTTGCTCTCCACTACCGCCGAGGGCGCCAGGTGCAGGAAGCGCCGGGCCGCATCGCGGGCGTGCTCCAGCACCGTGGCGCCATCCTCCAGCGCCGCATTGGCCAGGCCCCAGGCCGCCGCCTGCTCGCCGCTGAAGTCCTGGCCAAGCATCAGCAATTCCGCAGCCCTGGCATGACCGAGCATGCGCGGCAGGATCAGGCTCGAGCCGAACTCCGGTGTCAGGCCGAGGTTGACGAACGGCATCTTCAATCGCGCGTTGCGACCAACGAAGACCAGATCGCAATGCAGCAGCAGGGTGGTGCCGATACCCACCGCCGGTCCGTTCACCGCGGCGATCACCGGCTTGGGGAATTCCAGCAGGGCGCTCATGAAGCGGCCGACCGGGCTGTCGCGCAGGGATGGCGGTTGCTCGAGGAAGTCGAGGATGTCGTTGCCGCTGGTGAAGCAGGCATCGCCGCCAGTGATCAGCACTACCCGCACAGCCGTATCGGCCTGCGCCTCCAGCAGCGCCTCGGCCATCCGGCTGTACATCGCGCGGGTCAGCGCGTTCTTCTTGTCCTGGCGGTCCAGGCGCAGGGTCAGCAGCCCTGTTTCGCGTTCGACCCGAATCAGCTCGCTCATCGTCACTCCAGGGATGCGGCGCAAGGCCGCGGCAATGGCTGCAAGGCACCGCCACCGGCGCCGCGTCAGGCGTGGGGCAGGAACAGGTCCGCCAGGGTCTGGCTACGCGGTACGCCGGCCAGGTAGAGATGCCGGGCGAAGCGTTCGACGCTGACGGGTTGGCCGCAGAGTAAGGCCATGCTGCGCCGCGGAACAAGGCGGAGATCGGCCAAGGCAGAGGGCAACTGCGCCGCCGACACCAGGTTGACGCGCAGTTGCGGATGACGCCCGGCCAACTCCGCCAACTCGCTCGCCAGGTAGTGGTCGCGCGCCAGGTGCAGTAGCTGGATCGGCGCCTGGTGTTCCGCGCGCAAGGCCTCGCGAAGTATCCCCCAGAGCGGCGCCAGCCCGGTGCCGGCGGCCATCAGCAACAGCGGTCGCTCCTGCCAGTCCGGCTCGTAGCGCAACGCCCCGCCGCGCAACTCGCCCAGACGCAGGAGCGCGCCAGGCGCCAGGCGCCGGGCGCGGTCGCAGAACGCGCCGGGAGCGCTACAGTCGATGTGGAACTCCAGCCATGGGTCCTCGTGAGGCAGGCTGGCCAGCGAATAGGGACGCGCCACGCCATCGTCGCTCCACAGCAGCAGGTGCTGCCCGGCGCGATAGCGCAAGGGCCGCTCCGGCTCCAGGCGCAGGCGCAGCACATCGCCCAGCCAGTGGCAGGCGACGACCCTGGCCGGCAGCCCGTCGCGCTCAGGATCGAAAGGCTGCAACACGAGGTCGCCGAGCACCCGGCACTGACAGGCCAGCCGCCAGCCCGCTTCGCGCCGTACCGGATCGAGCGCCTCCGGGAGGGTGTCTTCCACCTCGCCCTGCAGGCAATGCACCAGGCAGGCGTGGCAACTGCCGGCGCGGCAGCTATGGGGCACGGCGATGCCGCCGGCGAGCAGCGCATCCAGCAGGTTGCTGCCGGCGGCGACGGCAAGACGTCGCTCGCCGACCCGTATGTCAGGCACTGGTGACCTCCCAGGTGGCGTCGCAGCGGTTTCGTCCGCCACGCTTGGCACGGTAGAGCGCCTGGTCGGCCCGCTGCAAGGCCTCGTCGAGATCGTCGTCGGCATACAGCAGGGTCATGCCCACCGAAAGGCTCAGGGTATCCACCGTGACCCCGACCGGTTCCGCCTGTTCGAACGCCAGGCGCAGGCGTTCGCAACAGCTTTCCAGCTGTTCCGCGTCGGCGTGGGGCAGCAGCAGGACGAACTCCTCGCCGCCGTAACGGGCCAGGACGTCGCCATCGCGTAGACAGGAACGCGCCACCGCGGCGAAGGTCTGCAGGACCCGATCGCCGGCGGCGTGGCCGTGGCGGTCGTTGATCCGCTTGAAGTGATCGAGGTCGATCAGCGCCAGGCCGTGCTGCCGGTTCGGCAGCAGGTCTTCCAGCGCCCGACTGGCCAGGCGCATGAAATGCCGGCGGTTGAACAGCCCGGTGAGTTCGTCGGTGGCCACCAGGTCTTCCAGTTGGCGCATCATGCCGCGCAGCGTGTCCTGGTGCGCCTGCAAGGCATAGCGGCGCTGGCGCATGCGTTGCCGCATCGCCTGTATGTAGCTGGCGAACAGGCTCAGCCAGACCATTACGATGAACATCACGAGCACCTGCAATGCAGCCCGGCCCGGCAGCTCGAGACGCTGCTGCAAGGCCTCTACCAGGTAGATGCCGGAAAAAGCGATGAACGCCAGCGCCGCACAGCGGGCGAAGACCCGCGGCGGCAGTTGGAACACGCCGAACAGCAGGGCCAGCACGTAGAACACCATGAAGGTGCCGCGCAGGCTGTCGACGTGATAGAGGAAATAGGTCAGCCAGGCGATCGCCACCAGCACCTGCGGCTCGGTCAGGCTGGGATCGGCGTAACGCAGGTTGCGACCGCTGGCGAACAGCCAGAGGAAGGCCAGTTGGCAAGCCACCACCAGGGTGGTGCTGGCTGCCGCGGTGGTCGGCGCTGCGCGGTAGAAGCCGCTGAGTAGCGCCAGCCAGAGCAGGACCAGGCCGAGCAGGTAGGTGCCTGCGGCCATGCCGAACCGGCGGAGCAAGAGCTTTTGCAGCGCACGCTGTTTCAGAGGAGGCTTGTCTGTGCGCATGGGCTCCGTCCCGTAATGGCACCTGGCCGCAATGTACCCTGCCCCCTGCGGGTTGCCTAGTCGAACGAACTGCCAGCTAGCGGACCGCGGATTTATCGGCCGACCAGCCGGCTGGCCGACCAAGGTCTGATCGTCGGCGCGTGCGCCCGTCTCGCCGGAACGGCTATACTGTCGCGCCTTTTTTGCGCCGGTGCCTGACCGGCGCGCTCCTCGGCTGCGGCCGGCTCCGTGACCCTGCCCCGCATCCGAATTACCCGCCTGAAGAGGACCGTGCTCCATGGCCGTGATCAAGCAAGACGACCTGATCCAGAGCGTCGCCGATGCCCTGCAGTTCATCTCCTACTACCACCCGGTCGATTTCATCCAGGCCATGCATGAGGCCTACCTGCGCGAAGAATCGCCGGCTGCCCGCGACTCCATGGCGCAGATCCTGATCAACTCGCGCATGTGCGCCACCGGCCACCGCCCGATCTGCCAGGACACCGGGATCGTCACCGTGTTCGTCCGGGTCGGCATGGACGTGCGCTGGGACGGCGCTACCATGAGCGTCGACGATATGATCAACGAAGGCGTGCGCCGCGCCTACAACCTGCCGGAGAACGTCCTGCGCGCCTCGATCCTGGCCGACCCGGCCGGCGCGCGGAAGAACACCAAGGACAACACGCCGGCGGTGATCCACTACTCCATCGTTCCCGGCGACAAGGTCGAGGTCGATGTCGCGGCCAAGGGCGGCGGCTCGGAGAACAAGTCGAAGATGGCCATGCTCAACCCGTCCGACTCGATCGTCGACTGGGTGCTGAAGACTGTACCGACCATGGGCGCCGGCTGGTGCCCGCCGGGCATGCTCGGCATCGGCATCGGCGGCACCGCGGAGAAAGCAGCGGTGATGGCGAAGGAAGTCCTCATGGACCCGATCGACATCCACGAACTGAAGGCCCGCGGCCCGCAGAACCGCATCGAGGAACTGCGCCTGGAGCTGTTCGAGAAGGTCAACCAGCTGGGCATCGGTGCCCAGGGCCTGGGCGGCCTGACCACCGTGCTCGACGTCAAGATCATGGACTACCCGACCCACGCCGCCTCGCTGCCGGTGTGCATGATCCCCAACTGCGCCGCGACCCGCCACGCCCACTTCGTGCTCGACGGCTCCGGCCCCGCCGAACTGGAAGCGCCGTCGCTCGACGCCTACCCGGAGATCGTCTGGGAAGCCGGCCCGTCCGCGCGCCGCGTCGACCTGGACAAGATCACCCCGGAAGAGGTGCAAAGCTGGAAACCGGGCGAGACCCTGCTGCTCAACGGCAAGATGCTCACCGGCCGCGACGCCGCGCACAAGCGCATGGTCGACATGCTGAACAAGGGCGAAACGCTGCCGGTGGACCTGAAAGGCCGCTTCATCTATTACGTCGGCCCGGTCGATCCGGTCGGCGACGAGGTGGTCGGCCCGGCCGGTCCCACCACCGCCACCCGGATGGACAAGTTCACCCGCCAGATCCTCGAACAGACCGGCCTGCTGGGCATGATCGGCAAGTCCGAGCGCGGTCCCATCGCCATCGAGGCGATCAAGGACAACAAGGCGGTATACCTGATGGCCGTCGGCGGCGCCGCCTACCTGGTCGCCCAGGCGATCAAGAAGTCCAAGGTGCTGGCCTTCGCCGAACTGGGCATGGAAGCGATCTACGAGTTCGAGGTGAAGGACATGCCGGTCACCGTCGCGGTCGATACCAACGGCGAGTCGGTGCACATCACCGGCCCGGCGGTCTGGCAGAAGAAGATCGCCGAAAGCCTGGCGGTCGAGGTCAAGTAAGCCTGCTCCATCCCTGGAAAAGCCCGGCCCCGCGCCGGGCTTTTTCGTACGGCCACTGGCCGGAGCCTGGACTGGCAGCGCCGCAGGCGCCTTGGTTCAGCCGAACCAGAAATACAGCAAGGTCAGGTTCGCCGCCGAGATCAGGCCGAACAACGACCAGGCCAGCGCGCTGACCCAGCGCGGGTTGACGAATTCCCCCATGAGGCCCCGGTCGCTGCTGAAGCGAATCAGCGGCCACAGGGCGAACGGCAATTGCAGGCTAAGCACCACCTGGCTGAACACCAGCAGCTTGCCTACCGCGCCTTCGCCCAGCCAGAGCACGCCGATCAAGGCCGGCACCAGGGCCAGGCCGCGGGTGATCAGGCGCCGCTGCCAGCAGGGAATCTTCGCCCGGAGGAAACCCTCCATCACCACCTGCCCGGCAATGGTGCCGGTGAAGGTCGAGCTTTGCCCTGCCGCCAGCAGGGCGAAGCCGAACAGGAAGCTGGCCAGGGCGCCGCCCACCAACGGGTCGAGCAGGTGGTAGGCGTCCTGGATCTCCACCACCTCGGTATGGCCGCTGCCGTGGAAAGCCGCGGCGGCGAGGATCAGGATCGCCGCATTGACCAGCAGCGCCAGGGACAGCGAGCCGATGGTGTCGAGCCGGGAAAAGCGGATCGCCGAGCGTTTGCTCGCCGCGTCGTCGCCGCTGACCCGGGTCTGCACCACGGACGAATGCAGGTAGAGGTTGTGCGGCATCACCGTCGCGCCGAGGATGCCGATCGCCAGGTACAGCGGCTCCTGGCTGCTCAGGGTGTCCCAGGATGGCCGCAGGCCGGCGGCGACATCCGGCCAGTAGGGGCCGATCAGCACCAGTTCGACGAAGAAACACGCGCCGATGGTCGCGATCAGCCCCAGCACTATGGCCTCCAGGCGGCGGAAGTTGGCGCCCTGCAGGGCCAGCACGATCAGGGTATCGAAGGCGGTGAGGACCACCCCGGTGGTAATCGAGACTCCCAGCAGCAGGTGGAAGGCCAGCGCCGCGCCGAGCACCTCGGCAAGGTCGGTGGCGACGATCGACAGCTCCGCCAGCAGCCATTGGCCACGCGCCACGCCAGGGCGGTAGCGCTCCCGGGAGAGCTGCGCGAGGTCGCGGCCGGTGGCGATCCCCAGGCGCGAACAGAGGCTTTGCAGGAGCATCCCGGAAAAGCTCGCCAGCACCACCACGAACAGCAGCGCGTAGCCGAAGCGCGAGCCCGCCTCGATGGCGGTGGCCCAGTTGCCGGGGTCCATGTAGCCGACCGAGACCAGCAGGCCGGGGCCGACGAACAGCGCCAGCTTGCGCAGCGGCGAGGCGTCGGCCGGCACCGCCACGCTGTGGCTGACCGCCGAGGGACAGAACGGCGCGGTGGCCGTGGTGGGCAGGGAGTATTTCACGAGGCGACGCCGGATCGGGGAGGAAGTGCGACCAGCCTAAACGTTTCACCCCGGTCGCGTCTTCCCTCCCCTCAGGCCTGGGCGCGCTGGCCGACCAGGCTCAGCTCGGCGACCTTCTCGCGCCGCTGCGCCAGGTAGCGGGTGCAACTGACACGCAGGAAGGAGGCGAAGTTGAGCACCTCGCCGCGATAGTCCATCACTTCCTCGTAGAGCTTGGTGATCAACTGGTTGGTGCTCAGGCCCTCGCCTTCGGCGATTTCCCGGAGGATGTCCCAGAACTGGTTCTCCAGGCGCAGGGTGGTCACCACCCCGCGGATGCGCAAGGAACGCGAGCGCGATTCATAGAGGATCGGGTCGGCTTTCACATAGAGTTCGCACATGCGCGGGGGTCTCCTGGGTCTCAGTGGCTGATGCGGGTGCCGAGCACCTCGAGGAAGCGCGCCAGCCACGCCGGATGCGCCGGCCAGGCCGGCGCAGTGACCAGGTGGCCGTCGACGTGGGCCTGGTCCAACGGAATGTCGACGTACTCGCCGCCGGCCAGCCGCACCTCCGGGGCGCAGGCCGGATAGGCGCTGCACGCCCGCCCTTGCAGGACGCCGGCGGCGGCCAGCAGCTGGGCGCCATGGCAGACCGCGGCGATCGGCTTGCGCGCGGCGTCGAAGGCACGCACCAGAGCCAGCACCTGCTCGTTCAGGCGCAGGTATTCGGGGGCGCGGCCGCCGGGGATCAGCAGGGCATCGTAATCCTCGGCGCGGGCCTGGGCAAAGTCGGCATTGAGGGTGAAGTTGTGGCCCGGCTTCTCACTGTAGGTCTGGTCGCCTTCGAAATCGTGGATGGCGGTGCGCACGCTTTGCCCGGCCCGCTTGTCCGGACACACCGCATGCACCTGGTGGCCCACCATCTGCAGGGCCTGGAACGGGACCATGGTTTCGTAGTCTTCGGCATAGTCGCCAACCAGCATCAGGATCTTCTTCGCAGCCATCACGCGCACTCCTTCGGGCAGGGCCCGGTCATACCGGGGATGCACCTAAGGTAGCCAATCCGCAGGGGGACGCGGGTAATAGACGGTTACTACACGCGTGCCGGGTTCAGATGCCGATCTTGTCCAGGGCCCGCCCGACGCCTTCCCAGAACGAGCGCTGCACGCGTTTCCGGTAGCCGCTGGCGGCGAACTGCATGGGTTCCTGGACCTGGTGGGTAGCGCCGATTTCCGCAGCGCCGAGATCGGCCGCCACCAATTGCAGCGGGCCATCGCCCTCACCCGCCGGGTGCTCGCTCTTCGGTGGCGGGTTGAGTTCGTCGTAGCGCAGGTAGTAGACCGAGCCGGCCCTGGCCTCGAGCATGAAGCTGGCGATGCGGGTGAAATCCATCGGACCGTCGGCGAACAGGGTCCAGAAGCTGCCCGCCAACGGCCGGCGCATTTCCAGCTTGTAGCTGCCGGTCTCGAACTCGAACGCCAGGTAGCCGTTGCTCGGCAGGCTGCCGATCAGTTCGTTGTTGAGGAAGATCCCCGGCGCCTCGAGTTCCTCGTCCGCCCACTGGCTCCGCGGACGGTAGAGGTAGACGGTGGCGTGGCTGGCATCGGCACTCGGATGGGCGACGAAGGCCGGTCCGTCCACCGCACCGAAGAACGCGCCGGGCGTGCTGCAGCCGACCAGGCTCGCGACGATCGACAGGGCCAGCGACAGGCTGCGCAGCATGCTCCATCCCTCTTCTTATGGTTATCCGCGCAGCATAACCAGCCGGGCCGGGCCTGCCACCCGTCGAAAGTCCGGTTCGCCGGGAGAACGGCCTCAGGCCGGGCGCGGCACCTTGGCCAGCGCCGGCGCCGGCATCAGCCGGCGCACCAGCCACTTGCGCACCGGCACCACGCCGCGCTCCTGGAACAGTACGCAGAACGCCACCAGCAGGACCAGGAACAGCGGGTAGTAGAGCAGCGACGATGGCAGCGCGGCCGCCGCCTCGGTGCAGGCGCGCCAGTCGTCGAGACAACGCCCCGGCACGGCGATAAGGCGCTCGCTACGGGAGAACAGGGTGAACATCGGCACATGCAGGGCGAACAGCGACAGCGAGGCGGCCCCCAGGCGCGGCGACCAGTGGCGGACGAAAGCGCTCTTCGGGTCGGCGGGCAGCGCGCAAAGGCACACCAGCAGCAACTGGGCCGGCAGCAGCAGGCCGTTGTGCAGCAGGAAGTACCAATGCTTGGCGCCCTGGGTGAACAGGTAGTCGGCCACCAGGAAGGCCGCCACCACCAGCGCCACCAGCGCGGCCAGCAGGCCGCGTCCCGGCACCATGCCGCGGTCGCGGTAGCCGCGGAACAACCCGTAGGCCAGGATGCCGCCAAGGAATTCCGGCAGGCGCAGCAACGGATTGCGGTGCAGCAGGCCGGTCCAGGGGATCCCGTAGCTCTCGCTGGCCACTACCAGCGCCGGCGGGATCAGGTAGACCAGCCAGACCAGCGCCAGCACCTTCCACTTGTGCCGGCTGCGCATCAGCCGCGGGGCGACGAAGGGAAACGCCAGGTAGAAGAACATCAGCGTCGACAGCGACCACAACGGCGCGTTGAAGGTCAGGTAATAGGGATTCCAGGCCTGCAGCAGGAGGATCTGCAGGATGCTGTTGACGAACAGTTCGGTGTTGCTCATCCAGTGCAGGAAGAGTTCCGGGTGGGTGCGGCCGAGCACTTCGTTGGTGTCGTAGATGACGAAGCGCGGGGTGGCCTTGTCCAGCTCGGGACCGATTCCCAGGTGGCTGAGGGCCAGCAGCACCAGGATCGACAGCAGCAGGGAGAACAGGTGCAGCGGATAGAGATTGGACAGTCGCTTGGTCCAGAAGCTGCGGGCGCTTTCGCGCAACCGGCCGCTGCGTGCGTAGACATGGGCCAGGAGGAAGCCGGAAAGCACGAAGAAGGTACTGGTGGCGAAGAACCCCAAGCTGGTCAGTTCGTCGAGACCGGGAAACTTCTGCTCTTTCGGATAGGTATGCAGGGTGTGGTACACCACCACGTACAGGCCGAGCAGGAAGCGCAACCATTCCAGTCCGATGAAACGTTCCTTGGAGTCGGGCGTTGCCACGCATCTCTCCTTTGTCATTGTAATGGGCGGTCCGGGGTAGACCCGCAAGCTCCCCGGCAAGTTTCACCGGGCCGGCCAGCGGCTACGAACGGCCGCTCCCTAGCGCCGGCGGTCGAGGAAATTCACCACTACCCGGTCCAGCCAACCCCACAGGCGCTGGTGCAGGCGCATCCACAGGGGTCGCGCGCGCCACATCGCCAGGGTCACCTCGCGGCTGTCGGCGAAGTCCGCCAGCAGGCTCGCCGCCGCCTCATTGGTGAAGTCCGGGTCGAGGGCCTCGAGATTGGCGTCGAGGTTGAAGCGTAGATTCCAATGATCGAAGTTGCAGGAGCCGACGCTCACCCAATCGTCGACCATGACCATCTTCAGGTGCAGGAAGCGCGGCTGGTATTCGTGGATGCGCACGCCGGCGCGCAGCAGGCGCGGGTAGTAGCGCTGCCCGGCATAGCGCACCGGGGCGTGGTCGGTGAGCCGCCCGGCCAGCAGCAGGCGCACCTCCACGCCGCGCTGGGCGGCCTTGCGCAGGGCCCGGCGAACCTTCCAGGTCGGCAGGAAGTACGGCGTCGCCAGCCAGATCCGTCGGCGCGAGCCGTTCAGCGCGCGGACCAGCGATTGCAGGATGTCGCGGTGCTGGCGGGCGTCGGCGTAGGCCACCCGGCCCAACCCACGGGCCGCCCCCGGCTGCGGCGGAAGGCGGGTAAGGGTCATGCCCTCGCGGGGCTTCCAGGCTTTCTCTTCGAGACAGGCCAGCCATTGCCGCTCGAACAGCGCCGCCCAGTCCGCCACCACCGGGCCGTCCATCTCGACCATCACCTCGCGCCAGGCGCTGACGTCGCTGACCGGTTCCCAGAATTCGTCGGTGATCCCGGCGCCGCCGACATAACCGAGGCGCCCGTCCACCAGCAGCAGCTTGCGATGGTCGCGGTAGAGATTGCCGCCAGTCAGCTTCCAGCGCAGCGGGTTGTACAGCCGCAGTTCGCCGCCGGCCTCGCGCAGGCGCTGGATCCAGGCGCTGCCCAGGCCTAGGCAGCCGAAGCCGTCGAACAGGCAGCGCACGGCGACGCCCCGGCGGCGGGCATCCAGCAGGGCGACGAGAAACAGTTCGGCGCAATGCCCGTCTTCCACCAGGTACAGCTCCAGCTCGATGCTCCGCTGCGCCGCCTCGATGGCCAGCAGCATGCGCGGGAAGAACCGCACGCCGTCATTGAGCAGGGCGAAGCGGTTGTCGCTGCGCCAGGGAAAGACCGGGCCGCTCACCGCGAAGTGAAGATCAGCACGGCGCCGACCGGCACCGAGAGCCCGATGCTGCCGGCGCCGGCCAGCTTGCGCAGGGTCTCGATGCCGGGGGCGAGGTCGAAGTCGGCGGCGTCCAGCACCAGCGGCGACAGGGTCACCACCTGGAAGCGATGCTCGTCCAGGCGGGTCACCAACAGGTCGCTGGCGTAGCTCTTGCGCTTGCCGTGCAGGCTGACGGTCACCGGCTGGCGCATTTCCAGTTGCACGCCGTCGGCCAGCTCGACGATCGGCGCCAGGTCGAGCTGGGCGGTGATCTCCGCCTCGGCGAAGCGCTTGGTCTCGAACAGATGCTCGCGGATGCGTTCGTCGCGCAGCGGGATGTCGGTGCTCACCGAGTCCAGCTCGACGCGCAGGCGCGCCTGCCCCTTGTCGTCGACCTTGCCGTGCATGACCAGGAAGCGGCCGACTTCCGAAAGGGTAGCGTTCTTGGTGGAGATGAAACTGAGTCGCGACGACTCGTAGTCCAGGTACCAGGCGGCCTGGACCGGCAAGGCCAGGAGGGCCAGGCCGAGGCAGATCAACTTGTGCATGCGGGCTCCCTTTGCGTCCGGCGCCACCTTAAACCGGCCGCCTGGGAGCAGGCAAACTCCCGCGTCAGTCGAGCGCGTGCTGCAACTGACTGACGGTATCGGCCAGGGTTCCCAGGTGCCGGCGGCGCACCCGTTCGACGCAATCCTGGTCGCGCGGCCAGTGCAGCGCCACGCTGCCGAGCAGGCGACCCTGGGCGCGTACCGGCAAGGCCACCGCGCGGATCAGGAACGGCAGGCGCACCGGATACTCCCAGTGTCCCTCGGTACGCTCGCCGTAGCCCTGGCCGTGGGCCTGCTCGCGGGTGCGCAACCAGAGGTCCTCGTCTACCTGGTGCTGGCGCGCCAGGCGGCGCACCTCGCTGTCTGCCAGTTCGCCCAGGCAGGCCTTGCCCATGGCCGAATGGAACAGGCTGGCGTGCTGGCCGACCACCAGCCGGTTGGCCGGGTAGCGCTTGCGCAGGACGCCGGGCACCGAGCTTTCCGCCACCAGCAGGCGGTCGCCGTCGAGAATCGACAAATCGGCGACCAGCCCGGTGCGCTCGCTCAACTCCACCAGCAGCGGCGCGGAACGCTCCACCACCTGGCAGCGGAAGCGCTCGGCGGCGTCACCGTAGAGGCGGGTGGAACGCAGCCGGTAGCGCCGGTCGGTCAAGCCGCGGTACAGCCAGCCCTGCTCCAGCAGGGTATGCAGCAGCCGCGACACCGTGGCCTTGGGCAGTTCGGTCAGGTAATGCAGTTCCTCGAGCCCCAGCGCCTGGTGCTGGCCCAGCAGATCGAGGATCGCCAGCGCCCGCTCCACCGAACGCACGGTTCCCGCCTCTTCTCTTTCCGGCATGACGACACCTCCACCGTCGACAGACCGTTATGGCAAAGCAAGATGCAGGCCCAGGTCATGTAGGAAGAGTCTGCGAATACGCCAGCATTGCTCCGCGGCCTAGTCGATTCCCCCTGGAGCCTCGAGCATCGCCGGCGGACGGCGGCTGACCCAACGGGTCAGGCCCTCGTGGGCATGGGCCAGTTGCAGCACCGCCAGGTCGGCCTGCGCCGGGCCGATGATCTGCAATCCCATCGGCAGGCCCGCCGCGCCGAAGCCGATCGGTACGCTGATCGCCGGCAAACCGGCCAGGGTCGGGCCGATCACCACCTCCATCCAGCGGTGATAGGTGTCCATCGGTCGCCCGGCGACCTGCCGCGGCCACGCCGTTTCTGCATCGAAAGGAAACACCTGGGCGCTGGGCAGCAAGAGGAAATCGTAACGTTCGAACAGACGCGCCAGCGCCCGATACCAGTCGCTGCGATCCAGCGAGGCGCGATAGACCTCGGCGGCGCCGAGGCCGAGCCCGGACTCCACTTCCCACTGCGCCTCCGGCTTGAGTCGGACGCGCCGTGCGGGATCGGCGTAAAGCTCGCCAAGCGAGCCCTGCACCAGCCACTGGCGATGGACCAGCCAGGTGCGCCACAGGCGCTCCAGGGGATAGTCCGGCAGGCACGCCTCGACGTCGCAGCCCAGCTCGGCGAAATCGCCCAGCGCGGCTTCGCAAAGCTCCAGCACGCCCTCCTCCATCGGCAGGTAGCCGGCGTAGTCGCCGAGCCAGCCGAGCCGGGCTCCGCGGAAGTCGCGCCCGAGGTCGTCGGCGAACCTGCGCGGATCGTCGCGCAACGACAGCGGACAGCGCGGATCGTAGCCGGCCTGGGTGGCCAGCAGCCGGGCCAGGTCGGCCACGCTGCGCCCCATCGGGCCTTCGGTGGCCAGTTGCTGAACGAACAGTTCCGCTTGCGGGCCGTGCGGCACCCGTCCCTGGGACGGGCGGAAGCCGTAGACGTTGTTGTAGGCGGCGGGGTTGCGCAGCGAACCCATCATGTCGCTGCCGTCGGCCACCGGCAGCATGCGCAGCGCCAGCGCCACCGCCGCCCCACCGCTGCTGCCGCCGGCGATCCGCGCCGGATCGTAGGCATTGCGGGTGGTGCCGAACAGCGGGTTGTAGGTCTGCGAGCCGAGCCCGAACTCCGGTACGTTGGTCTTGCCGATGACGATCGCACCGCTGCTCTTCACCCGCTCGACGACGATTGCGTCGTGCTCCGGCACCTGCCCGGCGAACAGCGGCGAACCCAGGGTGGTAGGAATGCCGGAGGTGGCGGCGAGGTCCTTGATCGCCTGCGGCATGCCGTGCATCCAGCCCAGCCATTCGCCGCGCGCCAGTTGCCGGTCGCGCTCGTCGGCCTGGGCGAGCAGGCGGCTTTCCGCCTGCAGCGAGACGATGGCGTTGACCCGCGGGTTGAACCGTTCGATCTGCGCCAGGTAGGCCTGCATGACCTCGCGGCAGGACAGTTCGCGTCGGCGGATCGCCGCGGACAGCGGCAGCGCGTCAAGCGCGACGATTTCCTCGTGGCCGTCGCTTCGATGGCGGGTGGCGCTCATTCACAGACTCCTTGCCGGCTTGCCCAGGGCCGGTTCACGGGGGCGCGGGGCGGGCGTCGCGCCCTCCCGCAGATAGAGGGTGGCGAGCAGCCCGAGGAAGGCCGCGCCGAGCACGTAGAACGCCGGCGCCACTGGCGAGCCGCCGACCTCGGTGAGCCAGGTGACGATGAACGGGGCGAAACCGCCGAACAGCATCACCGCCAGGTTATACGCCACCGCCAGGCCGGTGGAACGCACCCGCACCGGAAACTGCTCGGCCACCGCGGTCGGCGCCGGGCCGAAGAAGCCGCCGATCGCCGTGCACAGCAACAGTTGCATCAGCAGCAGGCGCCCCAGGCTCGGCGCCGCGGCGACCCAGGCGAACAGCGGATAGACCATGAGCATGAAGGCCAGGGTCGCGACCAACAGCACCGGGCGCCGCCCGAGCCGGTCGGAGAGTCCCCCAGCCAACGGGATTACCAGGGTCATCAGCGCCACCGCCGCCATCTGCACCATGAACACCTCGTCCAGCGGCAGGCCCAACTGCTTGTGGGCGAAGGTCGGCATGTTCACCAGCACCACGTAGAAGGACACCGTGCCGATCACCGTCAGGCCCATGCTCACCAGCACGCTGCGCCGGTATTCGCGCAGCACGCCGAGCAGCCCCTGGCGCTCGCCGGGCTCCCGGATGGCTTCGAGGAAGGCCTCGGTCTCGCCCATGTAGCGGCGGATCCACAATCCCACCGGACCGATCAGCAGACCGAACAGGAACGGCACCCGCCAGCCCCAGCTCTCCAGGGACTCGGCGTCCAGGCAATGGGTGACCAGCGCGCCCATCCCCGCACCGGCGAACACCGCCAGGCACTGGCCGAACAATTGCCAGGAACCGTAGAGACCGCGCCGGTGCGGCGGCGCGCTTTCCACCAGGAAAGCCGTGGCGCTGGCGTACTCGCCGCCGGTGGCGAAACCCTGCAGCATTCGCGCGATCACGATCAGCAACGGTGCGCCGACGCCGATCGCCGCGTAGGTCGGGGCGAAGGCGATCATCGCGATGGACAGCGTCATCAGCAGGATGATCAGTTGCATCGCCGCCTTGCGTCCCCTGCGGTCGGCATACAGGCCGAGCAGGACCCCACCGACCGGACGCATGAAGAAACCGACGCCGAAGGTGGCCAGGGCCATCAGCAGCGAGGTGTACTCGTCGCCGGAGGGGAAGAACAGCCTGGCGATCAGGCTGGAAAGGAAGCCGTAGACGATGAAGTCGTACCACTCCAGGGCGTTGCCGATCACGGCAGCCGCCACCTGGCGGGTACGCGAGGTACCGCTCGGGCAAGCGTGCATGGGAATCTCCTGGTAACCGGGGGAATGCCGGCGCGGCTCAGGCCGCGCCGTTATTGGCGGCAGTCAGTCGAAGGCCGGACGCCGCGGGGGCGGCCAGCCAGGTCTCGGCGAGCGCGCCCCAATAGGCCGCGCCCCGGACCAGGATGTCGTCGTTGAAGTCATAGGCCGGGTTGTGCACCATCGGCCGTCCTCTGCCGTTGCCGATGAACAGGTAGCTGCCGGGGCAGCGCTGTAGCATCCAGGCGAAGTCCTCGCTGCCCATCAGCTTCGGCGTGTCGCCGTCGACCTGCTCCGCGCCGGCCAGCTCGACCCCGACCTGGCGGGCGAACTCGGTTTCCTCGACGCTGTTGACCAGCACCGGATAGGCCGGGTAGTGCTCGATGCTGGCTTGGCACCCATAGCTGGCGGCCTGCAACTCGATGATCTGGCGAACCCGCTGCAGCACCTGCTCGCGCACCTGGCCGTCGAGCGCCCGCAGGCTCAGGCGCAGCACGGCGCGCTGGGGTATGACGTTGGCCGCCTCGCCGGCCTGCAATGCACCGACCGTGACCACCGCGGCCTTCTGCGGATCGACGTTGCGCGCCACCACGCTCTGCAGGGCCATCACCGCGCTCGACGCGGCGAGCAGCGGATCGACGCTCAAGTGCGGCATCGAACCGTGGCCACCGACGCCCTCCAGGGTGACGCTCAGCAGGTCCTGGGAAGCCATCATCGGTCCCGCGCGGAAGCCCAGGTGCCCGGCCTCCAGTCCCGGCATGTTGTGCATGCCGAACAGCGCATCGCAGGGAAAGCGCTCCAGCAGCCCATCGGCGAGCATCGCCTCGGCGCCGCCCTGGCCTTCCTCGGCGGGCTGGAAGATCAGTACCAGGGTGCCGTCGAAACGCCGCGTCGCCGCCAGGTAGCGTGCCGCGCCGAGCAGCATCGCGGTGTGTCCGTCGTGGCCGCAGGCGTGCATGCGCCCGCCGTGGCAGCTGCTGTAGCCGAGCCCCGTGGCCTCGTCGATCGGCAGCGCATCCATGTCCGCCCGCAGGCCGAGCCGCCGCGTGCCGTCGCCCTGGCGGAGGACGCCGACCACGCCGGTGCAGCCGATCCCTTCGTGCACTTCGTAGCCCCAGCCGCGCAGGCATTCGGCAACCAGCGCGGCGGTGCGTCGCTCCTCGAAGCCCAGTTCGGGATGGGCGTGGATGTCCTGGCGCAGGCTACGCAGGTCGTCGGCGACCTCCTCGAGCCAGGCCACGATGTGTCGATGTCGAGCCATGCCGTCTCTCCTCTGGCCGGATTGCGCTCCGGTCTTGTTGGCGGGAGGCCCGGACGCAAGGCCGGCCGGGCGTGGTCACAGCTAAGCGCGGCGCGCGGCGAAGGACAACGGAAGGCGGTTCCACTGGGTGGAACCCAAGGCCCGCGCCGCCCTGCACCGGCGCGTCAGAACTGTTCCGGCGGCACTTCGCGGAAGTTCAGCACGGCGAACACCGGTACCTCGGGAGTGATCGAGGGAATATTGGCCATGTCCTTCAAGGGCTTGAGCTTCTCTTCCAGGTCGAAGTCGAGCAGCTTCAGCAGCACCGGCTCCAGGGTCGCCACCTGGACCAGCCCTTCGCCCTGGCGGGTGACCAGCACGTCGGCCTTCAGGCGGCGCTGCTGGCCGTGCAGGTCGAGGGTGAAGTCGAGCTTCTCGACCCGCGACTGGCCGACCCGCAGGTCGTCGAAGCCGGCCATGTCCAGGCGGCTCTCCACGGTGGCCTCGGGGAAGCGCGAGGTTTCGAAGAAGTTGTCCTTCATTCGCTCGTCGCGCAGGGCCAGGCCGCTGTCCAGGGTGCCCAGCGGCACCACGATGCGCGCGACGCCCTGCTTGTCGATCTGGCCGCTGAGACGGTCGAAGCGCTGCACCTCGGCCATCTTCGCGCGTTTCACGGAAACGAAGCTGATCCGCGAGTAATCCGGCTCCAGTTGCCATTCCGCCGCCGACAGCAGCGGGCTGAGGAGCAACAACAGGACACACAATACAACAGGCATTCCACCTCCGGCTTCGGGCCGGCGCCGTCCCTCGCCCCGCGCCCCGACATGCGCCGCCGGTCAGTCCGGCAGCCTGTCCGCCTCGGGCATGAGCCGGCATCCCTCGCGCGGGCCCAGCCAGGCGGCCGTCTGCGTACTGCCGAGGCCGCGGGCGGTCACCCGGCGGCGGGCTTCGTCGTCGAAGAAGCCGCTGATCGGCACGTACTGTTGGGTATAGGCCCGGCAATAGTCCGCGGAGTTCCCCATCACGTAGCGGCAGGAGCAGTACTCCTTGGCCGTGTAGGCGCCGATGATGGCGGGAAAGGCCGCCAGGTGGATGCGGTTCTGCCAGGCCCACGCGAGGGCGGCGAGCAGCCCCAGGACGAACAGGAAGAGCAAGGGATGGCGACGGATCATGGCCGCGCCTCCCCGGCGAACGCCGCCTGTGCCAGGCGCAGGAATTCGTTGTGACGGAAACGCCCGTCGCGGTCGTCGGCGTAGCGCACGATCACCAGCTTCTCCTCGGGCAGCACGTAGAGCGCCTGGCCCCAGTGGCCGAGCGCGGCGAAGGCGGTCTCGGCGACGTCCGGCCAGGGCGCCGGCGCGCCTTTCACCGCACGGTTCAACCACCACTGGCCGCCCGGCACCGCCTCGCCCTCCTCTTCCGCGCTTGGCCGGTAGCGGGCGAAGGGCGTCAGGTTGAACTCGACCCATGCCAGCGGCAGCAGTTGCCGCTCGCGCCAGCGCCCGTGGCGCTGCATCAGCAGGCCGACGCGCGCCAGGTCGCGAGCGCTCATGTAGACGTACGACGAGCCGACGAACGTGCCGGCGGCGTCCCGCTCCCATACCGCCGAACGGATGCCCAGCGGCTCGAACAGCGCGCGCCAGGGGTACTCGGCATAGTCCGCGCCGAGCATGCCGTGGAGGGCCGCCGCCAGCACGTTGCTGTCGCCGCTGGAGTAGCGGAAACGCCGGCCCGGCGGCCGGGCCGGCGGGGTCTCGGCGACGAAGCCGGCCATGTCGTCACGCCCACGGGTGTAGAGCATCGCCACTACGGAGGATTTCAATGGCGCGAACTCGTAGTCCTCCTGCCAGTCCAGCCCGGAAGACCAGTTCAGCAGGTGGCGTAACGTCACCTCGGGATGACGGGCGAACGGCGGGTAGTAGCGCGCCACCGGGTCGTCGAGCTGGAAGCGCCCTTCGCCCTCGGCGACGCCGAGCAGCGTGGCGAGCAGGCTCTTGCTCACCGACCAGGTAAGGTGCGGGGTCTCGGCACGGCTCGGGCCGGCGTAGCGCTCATAGACCAGACGACCGTCGCGGATCACCACTACCGCGTCGGTACGGATGCCTTTGCGACGAACATCGTCGCGACGGCCGAAGGCATAGCGCTCGAATGCCTCCAGCGCCGGCCCCGCGGGCTGTTGGGCACGGGGCCAGTCGGTGTCGGGCCAGTCTTCGGCCAGGGCAGGGAGGGCGAATACCAGGGCCAGCGCGGCGAGGGCGCGGCGGGACAACGGCAAAGCGGGCATCGGCGGGCCCTCTCGACGGTCGAGGGGCAACCCTAGCATGGCGTCGATGACGCCAGGAAGCGCGGACTCAGCCGGGCATGCGGTAGTCGTCCGGACCGAGCAGGTCGATGCCGCACTCGAGGTTCTCGATCCAGTAGAGGAAGGCGCTGATCATTTCCTTGCCGACGAAGGGCCGCCCGTGTTGCGGCACGATCATCTCCACATCCATGTCCCGGACCATCCGCGCCCACAGGCGGCAGATCTTGTTCGCCGCCATGTAGCGGCGATGGAATCCGTCCATGTACTGGATATGCGCGGCGAAATCGCTGACCGGCGCGGCGTCGTCCACCAGCGAGGCGCCCATGTCGCCCGAGAAAAGGATCTTGCTCACCGGGTCGTAGAGCTGGAAGTTGCCCACCGAATGCAGGAAATGTGCGGGGATCGCCTTCAGCGAGCAGTCGCCGAGAGCGATCGCCTGGCCGCGGTCGGGCAATGGCATGACCCGGTCGTAGGTGTTGATGCCATGGCTGACCGCCAGGTAGTTGGCCGTCAGGTGCGGCAGGAAGCGCGCCCACAGCTTGGAGCAGATCACCCGGGCGCGGGTGTGCAGCAGCCACTTGTCGAGGGCGGCGATGATGTCCGGGTCCTGGTGCGAAGCGAAGATGTAGTCCAGCTCCTGCAGCGGAAAGCGTTTCGACAATTCCAGCGAGAGCGGCGTGTAGGTCAGGTCGCCGCCAGGATCGAGCAGCAGGTACTGGCCGTTGTCGACAATCAGGAACTGGTTGGACTGGACCCCTTCGCCGCTGACGAGGTCATCGAAACACAGGCACTGGTGGCTGCCGTTGTCGAACAGCACGATCGGTTCGCGTCGCATGGTCGGTGAAATCTACTCTGTGCAGGCGCCGAGGAGCATTCCTCGCCGGATGCTGCGCAGGGTAAGCGCCTGCGGCGCGGCGCCTCACTGACCTGGGTCAAGCCCGAGGCGGGTCAAGGCCTTCTCCAGGCGAACTTTGCGGGCCCCGTTGGCAATCGCCAGCAAGCCGCGATCGCGTTGCCACAATGCCTCCCAGGTCGAGGCGTTGGCGGCGAAGGCGGCATCCAGTTGCCCCTCCAGCGCCGAGAACTGTTCGAACAGCCCAGCCAGTACCGCCTGGGTGCCGACGCAGGCGACCGGATGCCGCGCGACCTCGGCGCAGCCGCCGAGGATGCCGGCCAGGCGCAGCAGCAGCGGCGAGGGCCAGCCGCATTCATGGCCGACCCCATAGAGCCAGCCGACCAGCGCCGCCAGCACATGGACATCCTCCAGCAGGCGGAACGGCCTGACATAGTCGTCCCAACCATCGCCGGGCAGGCGCTCGCAATGGGCACCGTCGAGCAACAGGCGGGAATGCGGCACATCCGGCATCAGCGGCAGCGCCGGCAACGCCTCCAGGCGCGCCCCCGGGGCGCCGGCCAAGACTACCGTCATCGACAGTCGCGGCGGCTGCCCCGGCGCCTCGTCGCGGGCGGCCACCAGCCACCAGGAGGCGCTGTCGCCAGCGGTGACGAAATCCTTTTGTCCATGCAGGACCAGCCCCTCCAGGCGGGTCTGCAGGTCCGCCGGGCGCACGCTGCGCTTCTCGGTCACGCACAGCGCGCCGAGACCTTCCGGCGCCGCCGGCCAGAGCGCGCGCAGGGCCGCCTGGTAGCCGGCGAGGAAGGCCAGGCCCGGACTCGCCGCCAAACGTCCGCCGAGCACCGCCCGCTCCAGGGTGCCAAGACCGTCGGCGCGCGCCAGGGCGGCGGCGTGCCAGTCTTCCAGGGAGCCTTCGGTGGGCAGGCGGTCGAGCGGGCCGAGCAAGCGTTGCCAGGACATGGCGGACTCCAGTGTGGAATGTGTCGGAACCGGCATCCTGCCGAGGGTGCCAGCGTTGAACAACGGCGCGTTACATCCGGCGACAATGTCATACAAGCATCACGCCCCTGTCACAGGGGTGACACCGCGCCTTCCTAGCCTGAGCTTGCACAACAAAGCCGAGCGGCCGCAACCCGCGGCGCCGGCCCAAGGAGGCCCAGGCATGACCCAGACCGCCATTACCCGCGAACCCGTCGCCGGACGCCGCCTGAAGGCCGAGCGCCTGAACGGCGCCCGCGCCCTGCGCGAGGCCCAGGCCCTGCGCTACCGCGTATTCAGCGCCGAGTTCGACGCCAAGCTCGAAGGCGCCGAAGACGGCCTCGACCGCGACGACTACGACCGTCACTGCGCACACATCGGCGTCCGCGACCTCGACAGCGGCGCCCTGGTGGCCACCACCCGGCTGCTCGACCATCGCGCCGCCGAACGCCTCGGGCGCTTCTACAGCGAAGAGGAGTTCCACCTCTCCGGCCTCGACGCCCTGCACGGCCCGGTCCTGGAGATCGGCCGCACCTGCGTCGCTCCCGAATACCGCAACGGCGCCACCATCGCGGTACTCTGGGGCGAACTCGCCGAGGTCCTCAACGAGGGCGGCTACCGCTACCTGATGGGCTGCGCCAGCATTCCCATGCGCGACGGCGGTATGCAGGCCAAGGCGGTGATGCAGCGGCTGCGCGAACGCTACCTGTGCACCGACTACCTGCAGGCCGAGCCGAAGAACCCGCTGCCGCCGCTGGACGTCCCGGAAAACCTCACCGCCGAGCTGCCGCCGCTGCTCAAGGCCTACATGCGCCTGGGCGCCAAGATCTGCGGCGAGCCCTGCTGGGACCCGGATTTCCAGGTCGCCGACGTGTTCATCCTGCTCAAGCGCGACGAACTCTGCCCGCGCTACGCCCGCCACTTCAAGGCGGCGGTCTGATGGCGCGGCTGCGCCTGCTGCTGCGCAGCGCCCGCCTGCTCGGGCTGGTCGCGCTCGGACTGGGCCTGGCCGCTTGGGTCAGCCTGCGCGAGCGGCTGCCCGGCGCCGACGTCACGCCGCTGCGCCAGCGCCTGACCCGCTGGTGGCTGGCGCGCCTCTGCGCGGCCCTGCCCTTCGAGGTCAGGGTCAGCGGCGAAGCGCCCCGGCAACCCATGCTGTGGGTAGCCAACCATGTGTCCTGGACCGATATCCCGCTGCTCGGCGCCCTGGCGCCGCTGACCTTCCTGTCCAAGGCCGAGGTGCGTGCCTGGCCGCTGGCCGGCTGGCTGGCGGAAAAGGCCGGCACCCTGTTCATCCGCCGCGGCTCGGGCGACAGCCGGCTGATCAACCAGCGCTTGGCCGAACAGCTGCACCGCGGACGCAACCTGCTGATCTTCCCGGAAGGGACCACCACCAACGGCGAAAGCCTGCGCACCTTCCACGGTCGCCTGATGGCCAGCGCCCTGGAAGCCGGCGTGGCGGTGCAGCCGGTGGCGATCAGCTACCGCCGCGACGGCGTGCCCGATGCGCAGGCGCCGTTCATCGGCGACGACGACCTGCTCAGCCACCTCGGCCGCCTGCTGCGCGGCGAGCGCGGCAGCGTGCATATCCAGCTGCTGGAACCGATCCCCAGCCAGGGCCTGGACCGCGCCGAACTGGCCCGCCAGGCCCAGCAGGCGGTGCGCCTGGCGCTGTTCGGCACTGCCGCCCCTACGGAAACCCGGCGCGCCGCCTAGTCGCGCTTGGGCGGCACCGCCAGCACGTCACATGGCAGGTCGCCGAGGGCCGCCTCGGCCACGCTGCCGATCAGCGCGCGGCGGAAGCCGGTCAGCCCCTGGGTGCCGAGCACCGTCAACTGCGGCGCCTGGCGGCGTACCTCGGTCATGATCACGTTGATCGGCAAGCCTTCGCCGACGCGCAACTGGATGTCCTCGCGGCCCAGCCCCAGGCCGGCGACGTAGTCGCGCAGCTCGACGTTGGCCTTGAGTTCCTCCTGGTCGACGTAATGCTCGACGCGGTCTTCCTTGATCCCCGAATAACGCATCATGCCCTTGGCGAACGGCTCGAAGGCATGCAGCGCGGTGAGGCTGGCGGCGTCGAGGAAGCCGAGCTGGCCGGCCATCTGCACCGCGCGCGTCGAGGTCGGCGAGAAGTCCAGCGCCAGCAGCACCCGGCGGTACTCCTCTTCCGGCGCACCGGCCGCGCGCAGCACCGGGATCTTCGCATTGCGTACCACCCGCTCCAGGGTGGTGCCGATGAACAGATCGCGCAGCGGCGTGTGCCGGTGCGCGCCCATCACCAGCAGGTCGGCGCCGATCTCCTCGGCCACCGCGTTGATCACCACCACCGGATCGCCGACCCGCACGATCGCCTTGGACTCGACGCCGAGGCGCTCCTTCAGGGCCTGTCCGTTCACTTCCAGCAGGTTGGCGATGGCCAGCCGTTGCGGCGCGATCAGCACCGGCGGCTGGTCGTCGTCGAGCACGTTCAGCACGGTCAGTTCGGCATTCCTCGCCTTGGCCAGCGCCGCGGCGCGCATGACCGCCAGCTCGGAACGCGAGGACAGGTCGGTCGCCACCAGGATTCGTTTCATCTTCCACCTCCATTGGCAGAGCGTTGAACGTCGGCCCCATTGAACGATCGACGCGACCGCTGCCGGTTGATGTGCATCAAGCGGATGCTTCGGACTGAAACAATTGATAGGTGATTCCGCCGGCCGGGCCAATGGCCGCTGCGCCAGGCTCAGCGCTGGCTCAGGGCGAAAGCCTGGAGTTGCGGGTAGAAGGCGCGGAAATCCGCGCTCAGGTCATCGTAGCGCTGGGCCAGTTCTTCCCAGGAACCGTCCAGCAGGTGCGGTCGCGACAGCCTCCGCGACATGCCGCCCAGCACTTCGCGCAAGACCGCGAACTCGCGGTAGCTGCCCAGCCAGTCCTGGGCCGCCATCCGCGGCGCGATGCGCGCCAGGCGCTCCGGCAGCGGCGAGGCGGTGCGCAGGGTGCCGTAGACCCGCTCGACGAACTGCGGCAGCGGTTCGTCGGCGTAGTCGTTCCAGTCGCGCGCCAGGCAGTGGTCGAAGAACACGTCCAGCAGGACGCCGGCGAAACGCCGGCGCTCCAGCGGGAAGCGCCGCTTGGCCGCATGCACCAGTGGGTGGCTGTCGGTGAAGGCGTCGATGCGCCGGTGCAACTGGATGGCCCGCTCGATCTCGTCCGGCCATTGTCCCTGCAGGCGGCCCTTGACGAAGTCGCCGTACAGGCTGCCGAGCAGTTGGGCCGGTTGCGGGCCGCCGAGGTGGAGATGCGCGAGGTAGTTCATGCGGGCTAGCTTACCCCAGGGACGGAACGGTCGTTTCGATCATCGTCATCAGCCCTGTCGATAGCGACTATCGTCGCAATCGATCCCCATATCGTCCCACACCGATATATAGTTCGTCCCAACCCGATATGGACGGCCAACGGACCACCGCCATGCCACTGGACATCGACGAAATCATCAAGGCTCTCTCCCACCCGGTGCGACGCGACATGCTGCGCTGGCTGAAGGAACCGGAGAAGTACTTCGTCGAGCAGGACCACCCGTTCGAGATCGGCGTCTGCGCCGGCAAGTTCGACCAGCGTACCGGTCTCTCCCAGTCCACCGTATCGGTACACCTCGCCACCCTGCAACGCGCCGGTCTGGTGACCAGCCGCCGGGTCGGCCAGTGGAACTTCTTCAAGCGCAACGAGGAGACCATCCAGGCCTTCCTCGACCAACTCGGCGACGAGCTGTAAGCAGCACTCGCTTCCACCCCACCACCTCGCAGTCCAGGAGCTCGACCGATGCCGGCGTCTCTTCTCGTCCTCGCTTTATCCGCCTTTGCCATCGGTACCACCGAATTCGTCATCATGGGCCTGCTGCCGCAGGTCGCCGGCGACCTGCGGGTATCCATTCCCAGCGCCGGCTGGCTGATCAGCGGCTACGCCTTCGCCGTGGCCTTCGGCGCCCCGCTGATGGCCATGGCCACCGCCCGCCTGGAACGCAAGAAAGCCCTGCTCGCGCTGATGGGCATCTTCATCGTCGGCAACCTGCTCTGCGCGGTGGCCGCCAACTACGGCCTGCTGATGCTGGCGCGGATCGTCACCGCGCTCTGCCATGGCGCCTTCTTCGGCATCGGCTCGGTGGTCGCCGCCAGCCTGGTGGCGCCGAACCGCCGCGCTTCCGCCGTGGCCCTGATGTTCACCGGCCTGACCCTGGCCAACGTGCTCGGCGTGCCGCTGGGTACCGCGCTCGGCCAGGAAGCCGGCTGGCGCGCGACCTTCTGGGTGGTGACCCTGATCGGCGTGGTCGCCTTCGTCGGCCTGGCCAGGGTGCTGCCAAACGACCGCGAGGAAGAGAAGGTCGACCTGCGCCAGGAAATGTCCGCGCTGAAGAACCCGTCGCTGTGGCTGGCCCTGGGCACCACCGTGCTGTTCGCCGCCTCGATGTTCGCCCTGTTCACCTACGTCGCACCGCTGCTCGGCGAAGTCACCGGGGTCAGCCCGCGCGGCGTGACCTGGACCCTGCTGCTGATCGGCGTCGGCCTGACCGTCGGCAACGTGATCGGCGGCCGCCTCGCCGACTGGCGCCTGGGCACCACCATGGCCGCGGTGTTCGCCGCCATGGCACTGGTTTCGGCGCTGTTCAGCTGGACCAGCCAGGCCCTGCTGCCGGCGGAAATCACCCTGTTCTTCTGGGCCGCCGCCGCCTTCGCCGCGGTGCCCGCGCTGCAGGTCAACGTGGTCCGCGTCGGGCATGCCGCGCCGAACCTGGTGGCGACCCTGAACATCGGCGCCTTCAACGTCGGCAACGCGCTCGGCGCCTGGGTCGGCGGCAGCGTCATCGACCACGGCCTGGGCCTGACCCGCGTGCCGCTGGCCGCCGCCGCGCTGGCCGCGCTGGCGTTGCTGGCCACCCTGATCGCCTTTTCCGGAAACGGCCGCGCCCAGGCGCAGCCGGTCCTCGATTGATCCCCTGTCCGTCTATTCCCTAGTGGAGGATGTTCCATGGCTACTCTGTTCGATCCCATCGTGCTCGGCGACCTCGAGCTGCCCAACCGCATCGTCATGGCGCCGCTGACCCGCTGCCGCGCCGATGAAGGACGCGTGCCCAACGCCCTGATGGCCGAGTACTACGCCCAGCGCGCCGATGCCGGCCTGATCCTCAGCGAGGCCACCGCGGTCACGCCGATGGGCGTGGGCTACCCCGACACCCCCGGCATCTGGTCCGATGACCAGGTCCGTGGCTGGAGCAACGTGACCAAGGCGGTGCACGCCGCCGGCGGACGCATCTTCCTGCAACTCTGGCACGTCGGGCGGATTTCCGATCCGCTCTACCTGAATGGCGAGCTGCCGGTGGCGCCGAGCGCCATCGCCGCCGAGGGGCACGTCAGCCTGGTGCGCCCGAAGCGTCCCTACGTCACCCCGCGCGCGCTGGACACCGAGGAGATCGCCGACATCGTCGAGGCCTACCGCCAGGGCGCCGAGCGGGCCAAGGCCGCCGGCTTCGACGGCGTGGAGATCCACGGCGCCAACGGCTACCTGCTCGACCAGTTCCTCCAGGACAGCACCAACAAGCGCACCGACCGCTACGGCGGCTCCATCGAGAACCGCGCGCGCCTGCTGCTGGAAGTCACCGACGCGGCGATCTCCGTATGGGGCGCCCAGCGCGTCGGCGTACACCTGGCGCCGCGTGCCGACTCCCACGACATGGGCGATTCCAACCGCCTGGAAACCTTCAGCCATGTCGCCCGTGAGCTGGGCAAGCGCGGCATCGCCTTCATCTGCGCCCGCGAAGCGCAGGCCGACGACAGCATCGGCGTAGCCCTGAAGAAAGCCTTCGGCGGACCCTACATCGCCAACGAGAAGTTCACCCTCGACAGCGCCAACGCCATCCTGGCGAAGGGCGACGCCGATGCGGTGGCCTTCGGCGTCCCCTTCATCGCCAACCCGGACCTGGTCGAACGCCTGCGCCAGGGCGCCGAACTGAACCCGCCGCGCCCGGAAACCTTCTATACCGGCGGTACCGAAGGCTACCTGGACTATCCGACCCTGGCCTGATCGCGCCAGCCAGGAAGAGCCCGTCTAGCGCAGGCGGAAATACGGCTCCGGCTCCGCGCACGGATCGCGCTGGGCGCAGCCCTTGCAACCGCCGCCGCAACCGCCCGAGCTTTGCGCAGCCACCCGCTCGACCTTGCCGAGCGCGATCAGCCGCTCCAGGATCGCCTCCACCAGCGCCGGCGGCGCGTCCACCTGGCGGCTGAGCTGTTTCAGCCCACGCACCTGGCCGTCTTCCAGGGCGGCGCGGATCTGCATGAGTGTCGCCATCAGTGACATCCTCCCTGCCCGCTCGGGGCATCGGCCATTCGGCCTGGCAGTTGCAGTACCTGCTCGCGGCCGAACAGACGCAGGCAGGTCATCAGGATCAGGTTGAAGAGCAGCACCACGGCGATGGTCAGGACGCTACGCTCGGGGTGCGCGGCGAAGGTGGCGACCTGGTAGCAGAGGGTCGCCAGCGAGTAGGCGACGTTCAGCCCCCAGAGCACCGAGAAAGCCATCCAGCCCTTGCTGCTTTCCCGGGCGATCGCGCCCATGGCGGTCACGCAGGGCACGTAGAGCAGGACGAAGACCAGATAGCTGTAGGCCGCGATGGGGCTGCCGAACTTGCTCGCCATGGTGCCCATCGAGCCGGTCTCCATGTCGCCGTCGGCCATGCTCGCCTCCACCGGGTTGGCCAGCACGCTGAGGCTGAAGGTATCGACCAGGCCGTCCCAGGTTTCGACCAGGGCGTCGCGCAGTTGCCCGGGCAGGTCGTAGCCTTCGTAGTCGAAGGCCTCGCCCTGGATCTGCTCGGCGGTGTAGAGGGTGTTCAGGGTGCCGACCACCACTTCCTTGGCCATCGCCCCGGTGACCAGGCCGACGGTGGCCTGCCAGTTGTCCGGCTGCACCCCGAGCGGCGCCAGCAGCGGAGTGAGACGCTGGCTGACGCTGGCCAGCGCGGAATGGCCGATGTCGCCCTGCACCGGCTTGCCGTCGAGGGTGATGCTGTTCAGGCCGCCGATCACCAGGCTGACCAGGATGATCACCTTGCCGGCCCGCACCACGAAGCCGCGCAGGCGCGACCAGGTCTGCAGCAGCAGGCTCTTAAGGTGTGGCACATGGTACAGCGGCAGCTCCATGACGAACGGCGAGGCCTCGCCGCGCATCAAGGTGTGCTTGAGCAGCAGCCCGGTGAGGATCGCCACGACGATGCCGAGCAGGTACAGGGAGAAGATCACCAGCGCGCCGCCCTGGCCGAAGAAGGCCCCGGCGAACACGGCGAAGATCGCCAGGCGCGCGCCGCAGGACATGAACGGCGCCATCATGATGGTGATCAGCCGCTCGCGCTGCGCGTCCAGGGTCCGCGCGCCCATGATCGACGGCACGTTGCAGCCGAAGCCGACGATCAGCGGCACGAACGACTTGCCCGGCAGGCCCAGCGCCTGCATCAGGCGGTCCATGACGAAGGCCGCGCGGGCCATGTAGCCGGAATCCTCGAGCAGCGAGAGGAACAGGTACATCAAGCCGATCTGCGGCACCAGCGGCAACACCGTGTTGACCCCGCCACCGATGCCCTGGGCGAGGAACACCGTGAGCCAATCGGGCAGGCCGAAGCGGATACCCAGCCACTGGATGCCGTCGATGAAGATCGCCGACGAGCCCTTGTCGAAGATCGGTTGCAGCGCCCCGCCGATGTTGATGGCGAAGAAGAACATCAGGTACATCACCAGCAGGAAGATCGGCAGGCCCAGCCAGCGATTCAGGACGATCCGGTCGAGCCATTGGGTCATCCGGTGCGGCTGCGCCTGCTGGTGGTCGCAGACCGCCGCACAGATCTCGCCGATCAGTCGGTAGCGCGCATCGACGATCGCCAGCTCGGGCTCCTCGCCGCAGCCCTGGCGCGCCTGTTCCAGGGTGGCGGGCGGCAAGCCCAGCGCCGGGCCGTTGAAGATGTCGCCTTCCAGCGCCTGTAACGCCAGCCAGCGCGGCTCGATGGCCGAGGCCGCCGGAGCGCGCGTTTCCAGGAGGTAGCCGACCTGCGCCTGGATGGCCGGCGGGTAATCCACCGCCAGCGCCGCCTGCGGGAGCTGCAGGGAGTCGATGGCCGCCTTCAGTTCGTCGATGCCATCGGCGCGGGTGGACACCAGCGGCACCACCGGGCAACCGAGACGCCGCGCCAGACCGTCGATATCGATGCGGATGCGCTGGCTACGGGCGATGTCGAGCATGTTCAGCGCGACGATGCAGGGGATGCCCATCTCCCGCAACTGCACCGTGAGGTACAGGTTGCGCTCCAGGTTCGCCGCATCCACCACGTTGACCAGCACGTCGACTTCGCCGCTGGCGATGTAGCGGCAGGCGATCTGCTCGTCCAGCGAGGCCTGGGCGGAAACGCTGGTCAGCGAATAGGTGCCGGGCAGGTCGACCAGGCGTACCGCGTGGCGGGCGGTGTGGAACGCACCCTCCTTGCGCTCCACGGTGACGCCGGCCCAGTTGCCGACCCGCTGGCGCGAGCCGGTGAGCTGGTTGAACAGGGTGGTCTTGCCGGAGTTGGGATTGCCGATCAGGCCGAGGGTCAATGCGGTCATGGGGATTCCGGGCGGGGTCAGTCGAGCGGGACGAGGGTCAGCAGGGCGAGGTCCTTGCGCCGCAGCGCCAGGCTGGTCTGGCGGGTCTCGACCTGGATCGGGTCGCCCAGCGGGGCGATGCGCACCACGCGCAGCGCCGCGCCGGGCAGAAGCCCCATGGAGAACAGGCGTTGGCGATAGCCATTGCTGATGGCGGGAGAATAACCGGTGATGCGGTAGGAACGGGACGGTTGCAATGCGCTCATGGCGGATTCCAGGCAGAGGAAGGGACCAATGGCCTCCCTGGCCGGTGACCGAGAATCTAAACGACTCTCACTTAAGGCTCGCTTAAGGACGCAGTATCGGAGCGGAGGAGCAGCGGATTCGCTGATCCAGAGCAATGGAAGCGGGGATTTTCGCCGGGCGCGGCGAACTGTCGCCGCCAGCGCCCGGTGCGACGGGGCGGCTGGCGGCGCAAGGGGTCAGCGGGTATTGAGCTGCTGCTGCAGGTTCTGCACCTGGGCCTGGAGGGTGTTGATGTTGCGCATCACCTGGGTGCGGAAGGCGTCGAACTCGGCGGTATTGCCGCCCTGGGCCGGGCGGTTGTCGAGCTGGCTGCGCAGCACCAGCAGGTCGTCCTGGATACCCTTGATCGTCTGGCTCGGGTTGCCCTGCTTCTTCAGCGCCGCGACATCGCCGCCGAGGGCCTTGAGTTGCTCGTTGGTCTTGCCCAGTTCGACCTGCAGGGCTTTCAGCTTCTCCTGTTCGGCGGCCAGTGTCTGCAGCTTGCCGTCCAGTTGCGCGACCAGTTGCGCCGCGCTTTCCTGCTGGGCCTTGAGATCGCTGGCCAGTTGATCGAGGCGTTTGCCCTGGCCGCCGAACTGGTTGCTCACATCGGCCTGCTGGCGTTCCTGGCTGCCGAGTTTCTCCTGCAGTTGCTTGACCTGCAGGCGCAGCGCCTCGCGTTCGCTGGTGACGCTGGACTCGCTGGCGACCACCTTGCCGCGAATGTCGTCGAGGCGCCCGGCGGCTTCCTCGCTGATCCTCACGAAGCTTTCCTGGGTCGCCACCAACTGCTGTTCCATCAGGCTGATTTGCTGGTGGCTCCACCAACCCACCCCGGCGAGGGCGATCAGCATCGCCCCGAGCAGGGCCCAGAGCGGGCCGGTAGAGGCCGGACGGCGCTCCTTGGTGTCGACGACCCGGCGCTGCTCCGGTTCGTAGACGTGCCGCGGGTGGTGGCCGAATTCATCACGGTCGGCAGCATCGGTGGTCAGGCTGGGCACATCGTCGAGTTCGTCGAAAGCATCGTTACGCATGGTGAAAACCTGTGAAGGGGAACGGCATCCTGCCGGAGGCCTGGAGAAAGGGCCGAATGGCGCATTATATCGGTTCGGCCCCGCCCCTTCAGCGTCTGCTCGAAGCAAATTGCCGGACCGGGGCGCTCCACCGCGAAGCCGTGCGCCCCAAGACGGAGCGAACGCTGTCCGGCACAGACCGCCGCAGGCCGCCAGCGGTTCCCCGCCCCGCACGCCGGCGCTGGTCCGCGGCCCGCATGGCACGTCGCTTGCCTGGGCTTTGCCGGGCAGATTCGAGAGCCGGAGGATGCATGGAGTTGAACAAATCCTTGCTGGATTGCATGCGCGCCGTGCGCCGACGCCTGCGCGAGGAACAGGCGCTGGATATCCACTTCCAGCAACGCGATGCGATCGCCGCGATGCAGGCGGCCTGCGCCCGCTCCGGCGATGCGACGACGCGGGAGCTGGGACAGCGCCTCGGTAGGCTCAGTGGGGTCGCGCTGCCGCCGGCGGAACCTTCCCTGTTGCCCGCGCAGGCGCCGAGCCGACAATACGCCGGCCCGCTACGCGGCTGATCAGAGCCCCTGGGCGCGCCACCAGGCGCAGAACTCGTCGAGCGCGGTCCACAGGCTGACCCGCGGGTCGTAGTCGAGGTATTCGCGGGCGCGGTTGATGTCCAGGGTGAAGTTCTTCGCCATCACCGCCATGCCCAGGCGGAACAGCACCGGCTCCGGGCGCCCCGGCAGGATCCGGCAGACGCCTTCGTTGAGCGCCGCCAGGCCATAGCCGACGGCATACGGCAGGTGACCGCCGACCGGCGGCAGGTCGAGCTGGCGCATCACGTAGTTGACCGCATCCCAGAACGGTACCGGCTGCCCGTTGCTGATGTTGTAGACCTTGCCCAGCGCCGGCTCGCCGGCCAGCAGGCAACTGAACAGCGCGTCGTTGAGATTGTGCACGCTGGTGAAGTCGACCCGGTTCAGGCCGTTGCCGAGGATCCGCAGACGTCCCTTGCGGTGGGCCTGGATCATTCGCGGGAAGATGCTGGTGTCGCCGGCGCCGACCACGAAGCGCGGACGCAGTGCCAACACTTCCAGGCCCAGGTCGCGGGCGCTGAGCACCAGTTGCTCGGCCTGGTACTTGGTCGCCCCGTAATGGTCGGAAAAACGCCGGGGTACGTACTCTTCGTTCAGGTCCAGGTGGTCGCGCCCGTCGAAATAGATCGACGGCGACGACAGATGCACCAGGCGCCGCACCTTTTGCCGCATGCAGGCCTCGACGACGCTCTCGGCAAGCCCGACGTTGGCCGCCAGGAAGCGTTCGCGCGGTCCCCAGACTCCGACCGCGCCGGCACAATGCACCACCGCCTCGACATCCTCGCAGAGACGCAGGACCAGCGCCGGGTCGGCGAGGTCGCCGGGAACGAACTCGGCGCCCCGCGCCACCAGATGCTCCACCGCGTCCGCACGACGACCGCTGACCCGTACCGACAGGCCCTGCTCCAGGGCGAAGCGAGCGAAACGCCCGCCGATGAAGCCCGTCGCCCCCGTTACCAGAATCCGCATTGCGTTTCTCCCGTTGTCCTTCTTGTGCCGCGACTCTAGCAACCCGGAGCCGCGCCACCACTGGCACAGCATGCCAGAACAACGACCTTGCGGGCCGCCGGCACGACTTGCGTTGGGCGACAGAAGCGGCGCTGCGCGCTACAAGGTCTAACCTGAAAGCCACCTGCACGCTGGGAGACGCACCATGGCCAGTCACTGGATGATCTACGGCGCCAACGGCTACACCGGTCGGCTGGTCGCCGAACAGGCGCAGCGCGAGGGCCTGACGCCGCTCCTCGGCGGACGCAACCCGGCCGCCCTGCACGCGCTCGGCAGCCAGCTCGGGCTGGAGTGCCGGGTCTTCGACCTGGGGGCTCCGCAGGCCTGCCGCGAAGCCCTGGACCAAGTGAAGGTGGTGGCCCATTGCGCCGGTCCGTTCTCCGCCACCAGCACGCCGATGATCGCCGCCTGCCGTGCCGCCGGCACCCACTACGTGGATATCACTGGAGAGATCGCGGTGTTCGAGCAGGCCCACGCCGGCGACGCCGAGGCCCGCGAGGCCGGCATCGTGGTCTGCCCGGGCGTGGGCTTCGATGTGATCCCCACCGATTGCCTGGCCGCCTGCCTGAAGGAGGCGCTGCCGGACGCGCAACGGCTGGCGCTGGGCTTCGACACCGGCAGCGGGCTGTCGACGGGAACCGCGAAGACCAGCGTCGAAGGCCTCAAGTTCGGCGGCAAGATCCGCGAGAATGGCCGCCTGCGCGACGTGCCGCTGGGCTACAAGCGCCGCGACATCGATTTCGGCCGCGGCCTGCGGCACGCCGTGACGATTCCCTGGGGCGACGTGGCCACCGCATACTACAGCACCGGCATCCCGGACATCGAGGTCTACCTGCCGGCGCCGCCGCTGCTGGCCCTGGGCATGCGCCTGATCGATCCGCTGCGTCCGCTGCTCGGTCGGCAACGGGTCCAGGACTGGCTCAAGGGGCAGGTCGACAAACGCATCGCCGGTCCCGACCAGGCGGCCCGCGAGCGCCTGCGCACCTGGGTCTGGGGCGAGGCGCGCAACGCCCGCGGCGAACGCCGCACGGCGCGCCTGGAGACGGCCAACGTGTACGACCTGACCCTGCACGGCGTGCTCCTGGCAGTGCGCCACCTGCTGGACTACCAGGGTCCCGGCGGCTACTTCACGCCATCGCGGTTGCTCGGCGCGCGCTGCGTCGAATCGTTGCCCGGCTCCGGACGAATCACCGTCATCGGCTGATCAACCTGACACCCGCACCAAGCCGTCGCCGGCGCGGGCGAGCAGGTGCTCGGTGAGCGACGCGAGCAGTTCGCCGCCGTTGCGCCAGTAGTGCCAGTACAACGGTACGTCGATGACCTGGCCGGGCAGCAGCTCGACCAGTTCGCCGCGCGCCAGCTCGCCTTGCACCTGGCGCTCCGGCACCAGGCCCCAGCCGAGACCGCCGGCGGTGAGGCGGACGAAACCTTCCGAGGACGGGCAGAGGTGGTGGATGAAACCGCCCTCAACGCCGAGGTCCTTGAGAAAGCGGTGTTGCAGCAGGTCGTCCGGGCCGAACACGATCGCCGGCACACCGGCCAGGGCGGCCGCCTCGACCCCGCGGGGAAAGTGCCGGGCAATGAAATCCGGGCTGGCCAGGCCGCGATAACGCATGGCTCCGAGCAGCAGCGAACGCGCGCCGGCCACCGGCCGCGGGCTACCGCAGACGCAGCCGGCCACTTCGCCCGCGCGCATGCGCTTGAGCCCGACCTCCTGGTCCTCCACCACAAGGTCCAGCAGCACCCGCCGCTCGGCGCAGAAATCGCCCACCGCGGCGGCCCACCAGGTCGCCAGGCTATCGGCGTTGAGAGCGATGCGCAGGCGCTCCGGGGCACCGCCTTCATCCAGGTTCGGCACCCAGCGCTGCAGGTCGCCCTCCAGCAGCCGCACCTGCTGCACATGGTTGAGCAGGCGGCGCCCGAGATCGGTGGGATGCGGCGGCGTCTCGCGCACCAGGACCGGCTGGCCGACCCGCGCCTCGAGCAGCTTGATCCGCTGCGATACCGCCGATTGCGACAGCCCCAGCGCCTGTGCGGCGCGCTCGAAACCGCCCTGCTCCACCACCGCGGCCAGCGCGGCGAGCAACTTGTAGTCGAACAAAATCAGTTTTCCTAATGAGAGATCAGCAGGATTCGTTTTCCTTATAAACCGCCCGCGGCCACACTCGCCAGCACTTTTCCGATCCACCCGACGCGGACCGACCATGGCTGGCGAAACCTCGCTGCGCACCCTGCTGCGCACGCTCACTCCCGAACTCAATCCCGGCGACTATGTGTTCTGTACCTGCGCCGATGGCGCGCTGCCGAACGGCGCCGAGCCGCTCGCCAGCTTCCGCGAGCGCGAGGGCCTGACCCTGGTGCTCGAACGCCGGCAGGCCGAACGCCTGGGCCTGCCCTACGAATACGTGGCGGCCTGGATCACCCTGACGGTGCACTCCTCGCTGGCGGCGGTGGGCCTGACCGCCGCCTTCGCCACGGCGCTGGCCGAAGCCGGGATCAGTTGCAACGTGATGGCCGGCTATTTCCACGACCACCTGTTCGTCGCCCGCGACGAGGGCCGGCGCGCCCTCGCCGTGCTCCAGCGGCTGGCGGCGGAGGCACACTGACATGTGGCAGAGCTATCTCAACGGCATCCTGGTGGCTGCCGGCCTGATCATCGCCATCGGCGCGCAGAATGCCTTCGTCCTCGCGCAGAGCCTGCGCCGCGAGCATCACCTCTCGGTGGCCGCGCTCTGCGTGTTCTGCGACGCGGTGCTGGTCAGCCTCGGCGTGTTCGGCCTGGCCAAGCTGCTGCTGGAAAACCCGACGCTGCTGGCCATCGCCCGCTGGGGCGGGATCGCCTTCCTGACCTGGTACGGGCTCAAGGCGCTGCTTCGCGCGTTGCGCCCGGACGCACTCGGCAACGCCGCGGAAACCGGGCCACGCTCGCGCAAGGCGGTGCTTCTGGCGGCACTGGCGGTCACCCTGCTCAACCCCCACGTCTATCTCGATACCGTACTTCTGATCGGTTCGCTCGGCGCCCAGCAGGCCGCGCCGGGCGCCTATGCCCTCGGCGCGGCCAGCGCCTCGCTGATGTGGTTCTTCGCCCTCGCCCTCGGCGCGGCATGGCTGGCCCCCTGGCTGGCGCGCCCGGCCACCTGGCGCCTGCTCGACCTGATGGTGGCGGCCATGATGCTGGGCATGGCCGCGCAACTGCTGTTCCGGGGATAACGCGGTTTCCCTCTTCCCGAGCGAACCCTCGCGCCGCCAGGCAGTCCAGAGAGAATGCGGCGGTGTTCGCCGGCGAGCTTGCAGAAGCCCGTCGCAGCGCGCCGCCGCCGGCCTTTGCCCCTACAGTTGCTGCGTGGATATGCCCCGACACGGGTGCTATGATCCGGAGTTCGCGGCACTGGGAGCCTAGGCTCCGAGTCGCACCCGGCGCCCTTTCCGGAGCGCTCCGCCGAACGTCCCCCCGGGGATCCAGGACGGGCTCCCGGACAGGCATCGGACCGGCCCCGTGAACCGGTCGCGCGCTAGCCGCGCCAGTCCTGACCTGAGGAAGAATAGGAGAGACACCATGGCTTTCGAATTGCCGCCGCTGCCTTACGAAAAGAACGCCCTTGAGCCGCACATTTCCGCAGAAACCCTGGAATACCACCACGACAAGCACCACAACACCTACGTGGTGAACCTGAACAACCTGATCCCGGGCACCGAGTTCGAAGGCAAGAGCCTCGAAGAGATCGTCAAGAGCTCCTCCGGCGGCATCTTCAACAACGCCGCCCAGGTGTGGAACCACACCTTCTACTGGAACTGCCTGAGCCCGAACGGCGGTGGCCAGCCCACCGGCGCCCTGGCCGACGCCATCAACGCCGCCTTCGGCTCCTTCGACAAGTTCAAGGAAGAGTTCACCAAGACTTCCGTCGGCACCTTCGGTTCCGGCTGGGGCTGGCTGGTGAAGAAGGCCGACGGCTCCCTGGCCCTGGCCAGCACCATCGGTGCCGGCAACCCGCTGACCAGCGGCGACACCCCGCTGCTGACCTGCGACGTCTGGGAACACGCCTACTACATCGACTACCGCAACCTGCGTCCGAAGTACGTCGAGGCGTTCTGGAACCTGGTCAACTGGGACTTCGTAGCGAAGAATTTCGCTGCCTGAGTCTGATCAGAACCACGAAAAAGCCCGGCATTCGCCGGGCTTTTTCGTTTTAATCTGCGGTCCAGGAGCCATCGTCTACCCTCAGGAACTGGTAGACCTTCGCTCGTGATAGCCTCTTGAGGTAAACAAGCTCTTCCTACCGGCTTGTCTTTCGCCCTGGCGACGAACAAGGAAGGCCCCTTGAAACTGGACTCCCGACACAGCCTCTCGCTCAAGCTGCTGCGTGTCGTGCTACTGGCGGCGCTGGCCGTTGGCGTAGTGCTCAGTTGCGCGCAGATCGTCTTCGACGCCTACAAGGCCAAGCAGGCGGTGAGCAGCGACGCCCAACGCATCCTCGCGATGGTCCGCGACCCTTCCACCCAGGCGGTCTACAGCCTCGACCGGGAAATGGCGATGCAGGTCCTCGAAGGCCTGTTCCAGCACGAGGCGGTGCGCCAGGCGAGCATCGGCCATCCCGGCGAGCCGATGCTGGCGGAGAAATCCAGGCCGCTGCTGGACCTGCCGACGCGCTGGCTGACCGACCCGATCCTCGGCCAGGAGCGCACCTTCAGCATTCGACTGATCGGCCGCCCGCCCTATAGCGAATACTACGGCGACCTGAAGATCACCCTGGACACCGCGCCCTACGGCGAGAACTTCGTCACCACTTCGGAAATCATCTTCATCTCCGGCATTCTCCGCGCCCTGGCCATGGGCCTGGTACTGTTCCTGGTCTACCACTGGATGCTGACCAAGCCGCTGTCGAAGATCATCGAGCATCTGGTCAGCATCAATCCCGACCGCCCCAGCCAGCACCAGTTGCCGCTGCTCAAGGGGCACGAACGCAACGAGCTGGGGCTCTGGGTGACCACCGCCAACCAGTTGCTCGCCTCGATCGAAAGCAACAGCCACCTGCGTCGCGAGGCCGAGGACAACCTGCTGCGCATTTCCCAGTACGACTTCCTCACCGGCCTGCCGAACCGCCAGTTGCTGCAGCAGCAACTCGACCAGATCCTCGACGGCGCCGGCCGCCAGCAGCGCCGGGTGGCAGTGCTGTGCCTGGGCCTCGACGATTTCAAGGGGATCAACGAGCAGTACACCTACCAGCTCGGCGACCAGCTGCTGATCGCCCTCGCCGACCGCCTGCGCGGGCACAGCGCGCGGCTCGGTTCGCTGGCGCGCCTGGGCGGCGACCAGTTCGCCCTGGTCCAGGCCGACATCGAGCAACCCTACGAGGCGGCCGAACTGGCGCAGAGCATCCTCGACGGCCTGGAAGCGCCGTTCGAGATCGACCAGCACGAGGTGCGCCTGCGCGCCACCATCGGTATCACCCTGTTCCCCGAGGACGGCGAGACCACGGAGAAACTGCTGCAGAAGGCCGAGCAGACCATGACCCTGGCCAAGACCCGCTCGCGCAACCGCTACCAGTTCTACATCGCCAGCGTGGACAGCGAGATGCGTCGCCGCCGGGAACTGGAAAAGGACCTGCGCGACGCCCTGCAGCGCCACGAGCTGCACCTCGTCTACCAGCCGCAGGTGGACTACCGCGACCACCGCGTGGTCGGCGTCGAGGCGCTGCTGCGCTGGCAACATCCGTTGCACGGCTTCGTCCCGCCGGACCTGTTCATCCCGCTGGCGGAACAGAACGGCAGCATCTTCAGCATCGGCGAGTGGGTGCTCGACCAGGCCTGCCGGCAGTTGCGCGAATGGCACGACCAGGGCTTCGACGACCTGCGCATGGCGGTCAATCTTTCCACCGTGCAGCTCCACCACAACGCCCTGCCACGGGTGGTCAGCAACCTGCTGCAGGTCTACCGCCTGCCGGCGCGCAGCCTGGAGCTGGAAGTCACCGAGACCGGCCTGATGGAGGACATTTCCACTGCCGCCCAGCACCTCCTCAGCCTGCGCCGCGCCGGCGCGCTGATCGCCATCGACGATTTCGGCACCGGCTATTCCTCGCTGAGCTACCTGAAGAGCCTGCCGCTGGACAAGATCAAGATCGACAAGAGTTTCGTCCAGGACCTGCTGCAGGACGAGGACGACGCGACCATCGTTCGCGCCATCATCCAGCTCGGCAAGAGCCTGGGCATGCAGGTGATCGCCGAGGGCGTGGAAACCGCCGAGCAGGAGGCGTACATCATCGCCGAAGGTTGCAACGAAGGTCAGGGCTACCTGTACAGCAAGCCGCTGCCGGCCAGGGAACTGACCCAGTACCTCAAGCAGGCGCGACGCCTGAGCCAGGCCACCAGCAGCGAACGGCCCTGATCAGAACAGGCGGCTGAACAGCCAGCCCGCCAATAGCGCGCTGCCCAGGCAGAGCAACGCGGCCCCCGCCGCCTGGCGGCGCAGTTGCACGGCGAGATCGTCCTCGCCCTGGCTGGAGAGAATGAAGGGATGCACCTCCCCCGGCTTGCCGAGCCGGTGGCGGGTCGGCGCGGCGCTGCTTGCCCGATGCCGATCCTCGGCCTCCAGCCGTGCCGCCAGGCGCACCCGGTTCCATTCGCGCTCGTCCAGCTCGCCGTTGCCGTCGCTGTCGAAGCGCGCCAGCAGGCCGTGGAAATCGCCCTTCCATTCACGGATCACCGCACCCTGCGCCCGTTCGGCATCGAGTCCCTGGCGACCGCCACCGCTGCTGCGGAATTCGCCCAGCGCATAGAGCGGCTCGCCGGCATGCAGGCGCTCCTCGGTGTAGCGGTAGAGCCGCTCTCCGCCGACCAGGGTGCCGAAGCTCTCCAGCAGTCGCAGGGTATCGATCGGTGCTTCGCGAAAAGCCTCCCAGCGCTGCTGGGTCAAGGGTCGCACCTCGGCGCCGCGTGGGTCGACCAGGCAGGCATCGGTGGCATCGCGCAAGCCGAATGGCGACTCGCTGGCACCTTTGTCGACGGTGCGCCAGGCCTTCTCGCGGCCGCTGCGCTTTTCCTCGACTTCGATGCGGTAGCGCCACCACAGGCACGGCTTGCCAGTCAAGGGAGCCTGCAGCGGGCCTTCCGGGCCCTCCTCGAGCACCCCGTAGAGTTCGACGAAACCCTGCGCCGCCGAACGGATCCGCGAGGTCGGTACGTCGCCGAGCAGACGCGCCCGGGCAAGGCGGTGCACGAACTGCCAGCCGGCCCAGGCGCAGAGCCCCAGGCTGGCGGCGATGAACAGCCAGCGCAGGTCGAAGTCCATCTCAGCCGAACAGGGCCTTGAGATCGACGTCGACCTTCTCCGCCTCGCTGAACTGCAACAGCTCGGCGGCCTTGAAGCCAGCGACACGAGCGATCAGCAGGTCGGGAAATTGCTCGATGCGCACGTTGTTCAGGTTCACCGCCTCGTTGTACAGCTCGCGGCGATCGGCGATCCCGTTCTCCAGGCCGCTGATGCGCTGGGAAAGGAACTGGAAACTTTCGTTGGCCTTGAGCTGCGGGTAATTCTCGGCCAGCGCGAAGAGCTGCCCCAGGCCGGCGCGCAGGCCGCTCTCGGCCTTGCCCAGGGCATTCACGTCGGCGCGCTCGCGGGCGCTGGCGACGGCGTTGCGGGCGGCGATGACCCGCTCCAGGGTGGCGCGCTCGTGCTGCATGTATTGCTTGCAGGCCTCGACCAGCTTCGGCAGCTCGTCATGGCGCTGCTTGAGGAGCACGTCGATGTTGGCCCAGGCCTTGCCCACGGCGTGCTTCAGCCGTACCAGGCCGTTGTAGAGCACCACCGCGTAGCCGGCGAGCAGCAGCAGGACAACCCAGAAAGCGATAGCGGTCAGACTCATGGACGGAGCTCCGGACGAAGATACTGGCATTCTAGCTGCGCCCGACATGTCCAGGCACGACGGCGATCACGCTGCGCCCTTTTCAAAAATGCAAATCTTTCGCATTATGTGGCGGTTTTTTAACGCCCTCGCGGGTGTTTCCGACAAGCGCACGCCGCTTCGGCACGCCACCAATAAAGCAAAGGAATCCGCCATGACTCGTATGCCCCTGGCCACCGCCAGTCTGCTGGCCCTCGCCATCTCCCTCGCCGGCTGCGGCGACGACAAGAAAGCCGAAGCGCCCGCAACACCGGCGGCCAGCACGCAGCCCGCCGCGCCCGCCGCCGCCCCGGCCGCCAAGGTCGACGAGGCCGCCGCCAAGGCAGTGATCAAGAACTACGCGGACCTCGCCGAAGCCACCTTCGCCGATGCCCTGAGCACCGCCAAGGACCTGCAGAAAGCCATCGACGCGTTCCTCGCCAAGCCTGACGCGGAGACCCTGAAAGCCGCCAAGGAAGCCTGGTTCGCCGCTCGTACCCCTTACTCCCAGAGCGAAGCCTTCCGCTTCGGCAACGCGATCATCGACGACTGGGAAGGACAGGTTAACGCCTGGCCGCTGGACGAAGGCCTGATCGACTATGTCGCCAAGGACTACCAGCACGCCCTGGGCAACCCCGGCGCCACCGCCAACATCGTCGCCAACACCGAGATCCAGGTCGGCGAAGACAAGATCGACGTCAAGGAAATCACCGGCGAGAAACTGGCCAGCCTGAACGAGCTGGGCGGTTCCGAAGCCAACGTCGCCACCGGCTACCACGCCATCGAGTTCCTCCTCTGGGGCCAGGACCTGAACGGCACCGGTCCCGGCGCCGGCAATCGTCCGGCCACCGACTATGCCCAGGGCAAGGACTGCACCGGCGGCCATTGCGACCGTCGCGCCGCCTACCTGAAGGCCGTCACCGACCTGCTGGTCAGCGACCTCGAATACATGGCCGGACAGTGGAAAGCCGGCGTCGCCGACAACTACCGCGCCAAGCTGGAGGCCGAACCGGTGGATACCGGCCTGCGCAAGATGTTCTTCGGCATGGGCAGCCTGTCCCTCGGCGAACTGGCCGGCGAGCGCATGAAGGTCGCGCTGGAGGCCAACTCCACCGAAGACGAGCACGACTGCTTCAGCGACGACACCCACCACACCCTGTTCTTCAACGGCAAGAGCATCCGCAACATCTACCTCGGCGAGTACAAGCGCATCGACGGCAGCGTGGTCAAGGGCCCGAGCCTGGCCGACCTGGTCGCCAAGGCCGACGCCGCCGCCAACGACACCCTGAAGGCCGACCTGGCCGACACCGAGGCCAAGCTGCAGGCCATCGTCGACAGCGCCGAGAAGGATGGCGTGCACTTCGACCAGATGATCGCTCCGGACAACAAGGACGGCCAGCAGAAGATCCGCAACGCCATCGCCGCCCTGGTCAAGCAGACCGGCGCCATCGAGCAGGCCGCGGGCAAGCTGGGTATCCAGGACCTGAAGCCGGACAACGCCGACCACGAGTTCTGATTCCTTCCTGCGCCAACAGCGTGCGGCCCATGGCCGCACGCTGCGTTTCAGGGCCTCGAAAGCGGACTTCACGGGCCTTTACAAACGCAAATCCCTCTTATTTTGATTAGCTCCAACTGGTAAGCTTGCGGGCTGTTTCTACGCAGTCCGGGATGTTCGCCGATGTCGTTGCCGTCACCTTCCATGCCGCTCGCCTGTCTCCTGACGGCGCTCCTTCTGGGCGGATGCGGCGCCGACGACGAACCGCTGCGCGCCGAGCCCGGTGAACACCTGTCCGGGGGCGCGACCACGGTGCTGCAAAGCGACCGCAACGCCTTCTCCCTGCCCTCCGCCAACCTCGCCCCGAGCCGGCGCCTGGACTTCAGCGTGGGCAACAGTTTCTTCCGCAACCCCTGGGTCATCGCCCCTTCCTCCACCACCGCGCGCGACGGCCTGGGACCGCTGTTCAATACCAACGCCTGCCAGAACTGCCATGTGAAGGACGGCCGCGGCCACCCGCCGGGAGCGGACGCGGTCAGCGCGGTGTCGATGCTGGTACGCCTGTCGATCCCGGCCGGCCCTGCGGACGGCAAGACCCTGTTGCACCAGGGGGTGATTCCCGAGCCGACCTACGGCGGCCAGTTGCAGGACGTCGGCATTCCCGGCGTCGCCCCGGAAGGCAAGGTGCGGATGGACTACGAGCCGATGAAGGTGAGGTTCGAGGACGGCACCGAGGTCGAACTGCGCAAGCCGATCCTGCGTATCAGCCAGCTCGGCTATGGGCCGATGCATCCGCAGACGATGTTTTCCGCCCGCGTCGCCCCGCCGATGATCGGCCTCGGCCTGCTCGAGGCGATTCCCGAAGAGGCGATCCTGGCCAATGCCGATCCGGACGACCGCAACGGCGACGGTATCCGCGGGCGCGCCAACCAGGTCTGGGATGCCGCACGGCAGCGCACCGCGCTCGGCCGCTTCGGCTGGAAGGCCGGCCAGCCGGATATCCCGCAGCAGAACGCGCACGCCTTCGCCAACGACATGGGCCTGACCAGCAGCCTGCTGCCCCACGACGACTGCAGCGCCGCCCAGGTCGAGTGCCGCCGGGCGCCCGACGGCGGCGAGCCGGAAGTCAGCGACAACATCTTCGCCCAGGTGCTGTTCTACAGCCGCAACCTGGCGGTCCCGGCGCGGCGCAAGGTGGACGACCCGCAGGTGCTGGCCGGCAAGCGCCTGTTCGCCCAGGCCAACTGCGTGGCCTGCCACGTTCCCGCCTTCACTACCGGTTCCGACGCCAGCGAGCCGGAGCTGGCCAACCAACGGATTCGTCCCTATTCCGACCTGTTGCTGCATGACATGGGCGACGGCTTGGCGGACAATCGCCCGGAATTTCTCGCCAGCGGGCGGGACTGGCGAACCCCGCCGCTATGGGGCATCGGCCTGACCGAAACGGTCAACGGTCACACCCAGTTCCTCCACGACGGGCGCGCCCGCAATCTGCTGGAGGCGATCCTCTGGCACGGCGGCGAAGCCGAAGCGGCCAAGCGGCACGTGCTCGGCTTCGACGCCGACCAGCGCAGCGCCCTGCTGGCCTTCCTGAATTCACTCTGAGGAGCCCACATGTTCCGCCCACGACTGCTCTTGACCAGCCTCGCCATCGCCCTCGGCGCCTGTTCGCCGCAAGACCCGCAGGCCGTCACCAGTGCCGCCCTGGCGCAACAGGTGATCCTGCCGACCTACAGCCGCTGGGTGGAGGCCGACCAGGCCCTGGCCAGCAGCGCCCTGGCCTACTGCCAGGGCAAGGAAGACCTGGCCAAGGCCCGCGACGCGTTCCACGCCGCGCAGAAGGCCTGGGCCGAGCTGCAACCGCTGCTGATCGGCCCGCTGGCCGAGGGCAACCGCGCCTGGCAGGTGCAGTTCTGGCCGGACAAGAAGGATCTGGTCGGGCGCCAGGTCGAACAGTTGCTGAAGAACAACCCGCAGGTCGACGCCGCGGCCCTGGCCAAGGCCAGCGTGGTGGTGCAGGGGCTCTCCGCCTACGAATACATCCTCTTCGACAGCAAGATCGACCTCGCCGACGCCGCCACCAAGGCCCGCTATTGCCCGTTGCTGGAAGCCATCGGTACCCACCAGCAGCAACTGGCCCAGGACATCCTGGCGCGCTGGAAGAACGACGGCGGCATGCTCACCCAGATGAGCAAGTTCCCCAACGACCGCTACGCCGACGCCCACGAGGCGATCGCCGAGCTGCTGCGGGTCCAGGTCACCGCCCTGGACATGCTGAAGAAGAAACTCGGTACTCCGCTGGGCCGGCAGAGCAAGGGCATTCCCCAGCCCTACCAGGCCGAGGCCTGGCGCAGCAACGCCTCGCTGGCCAGCCTGGACGCCAGCCTGAGCGGCGCCCAGGCGCTCTGGGAAGGTATCGACGGCAAGGGCCTGAAGACCCTGCTGCCGGCCGAACAGAAGGCCCTGGCCGGCAAGATCGACGCCGCCTACGCCGACAGCCACGCGAAGCTGGCGGCGCTGGAACAGAAACCGCTCTCCGAACTGCTCGCCAGCGAAGACGGGCGCAACCAGCTCAACGCCCTCTATGACAGCCTGAACGTGGTCCACCGCCTGCACGAAGGCGACCTGGCCCGCGCCCTCGGCGTGCAACTGGGCTTCAACGCCAACGATGGCGACTGAGGTCGGCACCATGCTGCGACGTCATGTGATCGGCCTGGGCAGCCTGCTGCTCGGCGCCTTGTCCTTCGGCGGCTGGAGCTTCAGCCGCCAGGGTAGCCAATCGCTGGTGCTGTCGGCGCGCGACGACGCCGATGGCCAGCATTACGCGGTGGGCTACCGCCTGGACGGCAAGTGCCAGTTCGCCACCCGCGTGGCCCAGCGCTGCCATGACATCGTCCAGCACCCGAGCCTGCCGCTGGCGCTGTTCGTCGCCCGCCGGCCAGGCACCGAAAGCTACCTGATCGACCTGAACGACGGTCGCCTGCTGCAGACCCTGGTCTCGCAGAAAGACCGCCACTTCTACGGCCACGGCGTGTTCCACCAGAGCGGCGAATGGCTCTACGCCACCGAGAACGACACTACCGATCCCGGTCGCGGCGTGCTCGGCGTCTACCGTTTCGACGGCGAGCGACTGCAGCACAGCGGCGAGATCTCTACTCACGGCCTCGGGCCGCACCAGGTTTCCTGGATGCCCGACGGCGAGACCCTGGTAGTGGCCAACGGCGGCATTCGCACCGAGGCGGAAAGCCGGGTCGAGATGAACCTCGACGCCATGGAGCCCAGCCTGGTGCTGATGCGCCGCGACGGCAACCTGCTGTCCAAGGAAACCCTGGCGCAGCAGATGAACAGCGTCCGCCACCTGGCGATCGGTCGCGACGGCACCATCGTCGCCGGCCAGCAGTTCATGGGCGATGCCCACGAACATGCCGACCTGCTGGCGATCAAGCGCCCCGGCTGTCCCTTCGAAGCCTTCCCGGTGGCCGAGGAGCAGCGCCTGGCGATGGCCCAGTACACCGCCAGCGTGGCGATCCACGACGACCTGCGCCTGGTGGCCCTGACCGCCCCGCGCGGCAACCGTTTCTTCATCTGGGACCTGGACAGCGGTGCCGTACGCCTCGACGCGCCGTTGCCGGACTGCGCCGGCGTGGGCGCGGTGAAGAACGGCTTCGTCGTCACGTCCGGACAGGGCCGTTGCCGCTTCTACGACTGCCAGGGCGAGCGCATCGCCGCGCAACCGCTGGAGCTGCCTTCCGGCCTCTGGGACAACCACTTGCACCTGGCCTGAGAGCGCGGCATCAACCTCTCGCCATACCGGTCCGCGAAAGTCGGAAGCGACCTGCAACACGCTTGAAATCTTTCGCCAATCCTGTGCTTTGACAAGCCTTGAAAGCTGCACGTAATGTGTCGGATTCGCCCCGAAACGGGGCGCTCTCGGCATACCAGGGACCAGGATTATGTTGCTCCGCCGCATGTTGATCATGCTCGCCGCGGTGATCGCCGTGGTGGCGATTCTCGCCGGCTACAAGGTCTACTCCATCCGTCAGCAGATCGCCCTTTTCAGCGCACCGAAACCGCCGATCAGCGTGACCGCCAGCCTGGCCGAAAAGCGTCCCTGGCAGAGCCGCCTGCCAGCCATCGGCAGCCTCAAGGCATTCCAGGGCGTGACCCTCACCGCCGAAGTCTCCGGCACGGTACGCGACGTACTGTTCCTTTCCGGCGACCAGGTGAAGCTGGACCAACCGCTGATCCAGCTGGAAAGCGACGTCGAGGAAGCCACCCTGCGCACTGCCGAGGCCGATCTCGGCCTGGCCAGGGCCGAGTACCAGCGCGGCCGCGAACTGATCGGCAGCAAGGCCATCTCGAAAAGCGAATTCGACCGTCTCGCCGCGCAGTGGGCCAAGACCAGCGCCACCGTCGCCGAGCTGAAGGCGGCGCTGGCGAAGAAGCGCGTGCTCGCGCCCTTCGCCGGGACCATCGGCATCCGCCAGGTGGACGTCGGCGACTACGTCTCGCCCGGGACGCCGATCGCCACCTTGCAGGACCTTTCCACCCTGCTCCTGGATTTCCACCTGCCCGAGCAGGACTTCCCCCTGCTCAGCCGCGGCCAGTTGGTGAAGGTCCGGGTCGCCGCCTACCCCGGCCAGGTGTTCGACGCCGAGATCGCCGCCATCAACCCCAAGGTCGACAACGAGACCCGCAACCTGCAGGTCCGCGCCGCCCTGGAGAACCCGGACGGCAAGCTGCTGCCGGGCATGTTCGCCAACCTCGAGGTGATGTTGCCTGGCGAGGAACAACGCGTCGTGGTGCCGGAGACGGCGATCACCTTCACCCTCTACGGCGACTCGATCTACGTCGTCGGGCAGAAGAAGGACGAGCAGGGCCAGGTGTCGAAGGATGACAAGGGCCAGCCGCAACGGGTCGTCGAGCGCCGCTTCGTCAGGATCGGCGAACGCCGCGAAGGCCTGGCGGTGGTGCTCGAAGGCCTGGAGGGCGGCGAGCAGGTAGTGACTTCCGGGCAACTGAAGCTCGACAACGGCGCCGCGGTGGCCATCGTCGCCGAGCGGGACCTCCAGCAAGAGCACTGAGTCGCGCGCCTTCCCGCTCCAAGGCGGAAGGCTTGCCAAGGGACTGAAACATGGCTTTTACCGATCCGTTCATCCGTCGTCCGGTCCTGGCGAGCGTGGTCAGCCTGCTGATCGTCCTGCTCGGCATGCAGGCCTTCAGCAAGCTGGTGATCCGCGAGTATCCGCAAATGGAGAACGCGCTGATCACGGTGACCACGCTCTACGCCGGAGCCAACGCGGAGACCATCCAGGGCTACATCACCCAACCGCTGCAGCAGAGCCTGGCCAGCGCCGAAGGCATCGACTACATGACCTCGGTGAGCCGGCAGAACTATTCGACCATCTCCATCTACGCGCGGATCGGCGCCAATACCGATCGCCTGGTCACCGAGCTGCTGGCCAAGTCCAACGAAGTGAAGAGCCAACTGCCGCCGGACGCCGAGGACCCGGTGCTGCAGAAGGAGGCCGCGGATGCCTCGGCGCTGATGTACATCAGCTTCTACAGCGAGCAGATGAACAACCCGCAGATCACCGACTACCTGTCGCGGGTGATCCAGCCCAAGCTGGCGACCCTGCCCGGTATCGCCGAGGCGGAGATCCTCGGCAACCAGGTGTTCGCCATGCGCCTGTGGCTGGACCCGGTGAAGATGGCCGCGTTCGGCGTCACCGCCGGCGAGATCAACCAGGCGGTGCAGCAGTACAACTTCCTCGCCGCCGCCGGCGAGGTGAAGGGCCAGTTGGTGGTCACCAGCGTCAATGCTTCCACCGACCTCAAGTCGCCCCAGGCCTTCGCCGCCATCCCGGTGAAGACCGACGGCGACCGCCGGGTGCTGATGGGTGATGTCGCACGGGTCGAACTGGGCGCCGCCAGCTACGACGCGATCAGTTCGTTCAATGGGATTCCCTCGGTCTACATCGGCATCAAGGGCACGCCCAGCGCCAACCCGCTGGACGTGATCAAGGAAGTGCGGGCGAAGATGCCCGAACTGGAAGAGCAATTGCCGCCCAACCTCAAGGTGTCCATCGCCTACGACGCCACGCGCTTCATCCAGGCCTCCATCGATGAAGTGGTGAAGACCCTCGGCGAGGCGGTGCTGATCGTCATCGTGGTGGTGTTCCTGTTCCTCGGCGCGTTCCGTTCGGTACTGATCCCGGTGGTGACCATTCCGCTGTCGATGATCGGCGTATTGTTCTTCATGCAGGCCATGGGCTACTCGATCAACCTGCTGACCCTGCTGGCGATGGTCCTGGCCATCGGCCTGGTGGTGGACGACGCGATCGTGGTGGTGGAAAACATCCACCGCCACATCGAGGAGGGCAAGCCGCCCTTCGAGGCCGCCCTGGAGGGCGCGCGGGAGATCGCCGTACCGGTGGTCAGCATGACCATCACCCTCGCCGCGGTCTACGCGCCGATCGGTTTCCTCACCGGCCTCACCGGCGCCCTGTTCAAGGAGTTCGCCTTCACCCTGGCCGGCGCGGTGATCATTTCCGGGATCGTCGCCCTGACCCTGTCGCCGATGATGTGCTCGCGCCTGCTGCGCCACGAGGAGAATCCCTCGGGCCTGGCGCATCGCCTCGACCTGATCTTCGAGGGCCTGAAGCGACGCTACCAGCGCGCCCTTCACGGCACCCTGGACACCCGTCCGGTGGTCCTGGTGTTCGCCGTGCTGGTACTGGCGCTGATCCCGGTACTGCTGATGTTCACCAAGAAGGAGCTGGCGCCGGAAGAGGACCAGGGCATCGTGTTCCTCATGACCAACTCGCCGCAGACCGCCAACCTCGACTACCTGAATCGCTACACCGCCGAGTTCGAAGGCATCTTCCGCAGCTTCCCGGAGTATTACTCGGCGTTCCAGATCAACGGCTACAACGGCGTCCAGGCCGGCATCGGCGGCATGCTGCTCAAGCCCTGGGACGAACGCGAAAAGAGCCAGATGGAATTGCTCCATGCGGTGCAGGCGAAGCTCAACGAGATTCCCGGCGTGCAGATCTTCGCCTTCAACCTGCCGTCGCTACCGGGCACCGGCGAGGGCCTGCCATTCCAGTTCGTGCTCAACACCGCCAACGACTACGAGTCGCTGCTGCAAGTGGCGCAACGGGTGAAGCAGCGCGCCAGCGAGTCCGGCAAGTTCGCCTTCCTCGATCTCGACCTGGCGTTCGACAAACCCGAGCTGGTGGTCGACATCGACCGCGAGAAGGCCGCGCAGATGGGCGTCTCCATGCAGGACCTGGGGGTGGCGCTGGCCAGCCTGCTCGGCGAGGGCGAGATCAACCGCTTCACCATCGACGGGCGCAGCTACAAGGTCATCGCCCAGGTCGAACGCCCCTATCGCGACAATCCCGGCTGGCTCGGCAGCTACTACGTGAAGAGCCGCAACGGCCAACTGGTCGCCCTCTCGACCCTGATCGAGACCCACGAACGGGCACGGCCGCGGCAACTGAACCAGTTCCAGCAGCTCAACTCGGCGATCATCTCCGGCTTCCCCATCGTCAGCATGGGCGAGGCCATCGAGACGGTTCAGCAGATCGCCCGCGAGGAGGCCCCGCGCGGCTTCGCCGTCGACTACGCCGGCGCTTCCCGGCAATACGTGCAGGAAGGCAGCGCATTGCTGGTCACCTTCGGACTGGCCCTGGCGATCATCTTCCTGGTCCTCGCCGCACAGTTCGAAAGCTTCCGCGATCCGCTGGTGATCATGGTCACCGTGCCGCTGTCGATCTGCGGTGCGCTGATACCGCTGTTCCTCGGCGTGTCGAGCCTGAACATCTATACCCAGGTCGGCCTGGTGACACTGATCGGCCTGATCAGCAAACACGGCATCCTGATCGTCGAGTTCGCCAACCAGTTGCGCCACGAACAGGGGCTGGAGCGTCGCGAGGCCATCGAGCAGGCCGCCGCGATCCGCCTGCGGCCAGTACTGATGACCACCGCGGCGATGGTGCTCGGGGTGATCCCGCTGATCCTCGCCACCGGCGCCGGGGCGGTCAGTCGCTTCGACATCGGCATCGTGATCGCGACCGGCATGTCGGTGGGCACCCTCTTCACCCTGTTCGTCCTGCCGTGCATCTACACCCTGGTGGCCAGGCCGGATGCCCCGCCAGGCGTGACGCAAGCGGCAAACGCACACTGATCGGAAACGGCGGACAGCGACAACAGCGCTGTCCGCCGGCGCTGTCGCTCCATCCCACAGCCCTCCGGGCGCGATCCTATGTCCGCCGGCAGCCGCCTCCAGTAGACTGCCCGCTGAAACGCAGTGGTGAGACGAGCATGGCCGAGAGCGCTTTTTCCGAACGTATCGTGCAGAACCTGCTGGATACCGACTTCTACAAGCTGACCATGATGCAGGCGGTGCT
>NZ_KV813620.1:56480-180200 GCF_001813645.1 Pseudomonas sp. HMSC063H08 | reverse complement strand
CTGACCATGATGCAGGCGGTGCTGCACAACTATCCCAACGCCGAGGTGGAGTGGGAGTTCCGCTGCCGCAACCAGGAAGACCTGCGCCTGTACCTGCCGGCCATCCGCGAACAACTGGAATACCTGGCGGGCCTGGCGATCAGCGACGAGCAACTGGCCTTCCTCGAACGGATTCCCTTCCTCGCGCCGGACTTCATCCGCTTCCTCGGGTTGTTCCGCTTCAACCCGCGCTACGTGCAGACCGGCATCGAGAACGACGAATTCTTCCTGCGCCTGAAAGGCCCCTGGCTGCACGTGATCCTCTTCGAAGTGCCGCTGCTGGCGATGATCAGCGAGGTGCGCAACCGCGCCCGCTACCCGGCCGCCACCGTCGAGCAGGCGCGCGAACGCCTGCAGGAAAAGTTCGATTGGCTGCGCCGGGAGGCCAGCGCCGAGGAACTGGCCGGCTTCAAGATGGCCGACTTCGGTACCCGCCGCCGCTTCTCCTATCGGGTCCACGAGGCGGTGGTGAGCGGTCTGAAGGAGGACTTTCCGGGCTGCTTCGTCGGCACCAGCAACGTCCACCTGGCACGCAAGCTCGACCTCAAGCCCCTCGGCACCATGGCCCACGAATGGCTGATGGCCCACCAGCAGCTCGGTCCGCGCCTGATCGACAGCCAGAGTGCCGCGTTGGACTGCTGGGTCCGCGAATACCGTGGGCTGCTCGGCATCGCGCTGACCGACTGCATCACCACCGATGCCTTCCTGCGCGACTTCGACCTCTATTTCGCCAAGCTCTTCGACGGCCTCCGCCACGACTCGGGCGACCCGTTGCTGTGGGCGGAAAAGACCATCGCCCACTACCTCAAGCTGGGCATCGACCCGCTGACCAAGACCCTGGTGTTCTCCGACGGCCTCGACCTGCCGCGGGCCCTGAAGATCTATCGCGCGTTGCAGGGCCGGATCAACGTCAGCTTCGGCATAGGCACGCATTTCACCTGCGACCTGCCGGGCGTCGAGCCGATGAACATCGTGGTGAAGATGAGCGCCTGCAACGGCCATCCGGTGGCAAAGATCTCCGATACGCCCGGCAAGGCGCAATGCCGGGACCCTGACTTCATCCACTACCTCAAGCACGTGTTCCAGGTCGCCTAGAGCAAGCCTGGCGCGCCGCGGCAAGGTGGCGCATGAGGCCTGGTCCTTATTCGGCCCATGCCTCCGACGATCTCATCGCCCATGAAAAAGCCCCGCCAAGGCGGGGCTTTTTCGACAAGGAGACTCAGCGCGACAGGCTGGCTCCCCCCTGGGAAAGACCGAACATCAGCAGCAGGATGTCCTTGTTCGGCTGGACCTCCTGGCGCGTCGGCCGCTCGGCCTTGAGCACCGAAGGCGTCGGGCAGTACTCATGACCGCCGTTCATCTGCACCACGTTCGGCGCGGGTTCGTGCCAGGCGGCAGCCGCGGCTGTAGCCACGGCGAGAGCGCCGACCAGCAACAAACCTCGAGTGATTTCTAATTTCATGTCTGCAACCCTTTGATGGCGCTGCCAAACGCCGTCTGGTAACCATAGATGAAGGCTTGCCACTGCGCGCCAGTCCACGACGAACGGCGCTTCAACTGCTTCAGGTCGTGCTGGGACGCCTTGTTCACCGTAAGGCGGCGGCGGCTCTTCTCCAGGTCGATCAGCGCTACTTCGATGGCCTCGCCCTCGACGCGGACGAAGATGTGCTTCGGATAGAGACAACCGTGCTGCCAGTGGGCGAGATTCATCCGGGCAATGGTAGCGCCGATTTGTTGCAGAATTCTTTGGTGCTTCGCTTCGCCCCAGCGGTCCTGGTCACCGCGCGCATAGCACTCGTCGAGGCTGGAGAAACCCTCCAGGGCTTCGGTCACCAGCAGCGCCTGCCATTGTCCGTCGACCTTGCGGCAGCCGGAATAGACCAGGCGCGGCACGCGAATACCAAGCGACTCGAAGGCCCGTAGCGCATCGCGCTCGCGCATGGCGGTGGGATAGCCGAAAGGGCGCTGCCAGTCGCGGTAGACGTGGCCGGTCTGCTGCTTGCGATAGAGCAGCCGTCCATCGCCGGTGTACACCCGCTGCACGCCGCTGGCCCCGCCGCGCCGCTCGTTGGGCTCCTCGACCCAGCTGCCGGGTACCTGCAACCACTGGTCGATGGCGGAGTCGCCGGAGATACGTTGCAGGGATGCCAGATCGGGAGCCATCGTTATTCCTTTCGCAAGATATAGACCCGCCACATGTGATACAGCGGGATGAAATCGAGATGCTTCTGGACGACGAAGCCGGCGTCGCGGAACTCGCGCTCGACCGTTTCGGCTGGTAACACGAAGCGGTTCTGGTAGCCGGTCTGTTCCCCGTTCGCTACCCGCCGTGCCTCCATGCGCCTACGCTTCCAGGCCTTGAAATTGCCATCGACCCAGAGGGAAAGAATCACGCTGTCCCGCGTGACCCGGTGAAACTCGCGGAGCAGGACGCGTCGATCATCCGCCTCGCCGATGTGGTGGAGCAGCCGCATGCAGAAGATATTGTCCACCGAGCTGTCCGGCAGGTCGATGGCGAAAGCGGAAGTCTGCAAGGGCCGTACCCGTTTCACTACACCGTCCGGCTGGCCGGCGCAGGCGACCGCCAGCATGTCCGCGGAATTGTCGGCGCCGATGATCACCCGGTTGTCCTTTTCCGCCAGCAGCGGCCAGAAGCGTCCGGCGCCGCAGGGCAGGTCGAGCACCAGGTTGGGCTGCCCCGCGAGCTTCAGCGCGTGCCGGGCGAGTTGGACGTCGCGCCGGTGGGAAAGTTTCCGGGCGAGGCCGTCCTGATGCTTCTTCAGGTAGGCCTCAGCATGCTCGCGATCATACTTGTGAGAAAAGTCGAGGTCGACAGGCGGATTGTTCATGACGGGAACTCCAGGATTCATGAGACGAACGGTATGAATCCAGCCGTCAAGCTCGGGTCAAGGGGTGGTGAATTTTTCGTCAAGCAACATCGAGTAAAACTTCGAACCGGCAGCCGTGCGGCTCCACCGCGCTGAGGGTTACGCTCCAGCCCTCGGCCGCGCAGATCCGCTTCACCAGCGAGAGCCCGAGGCCAAGGCCTTCGCCGCGCCCGGAGCTGGAACTGCCGCGAACGAAGGGCATGAAGATGCGTTCGCGTTGTTCTTCCGGGACGCCCGCCCCGGTGTCCTCGACGCTGAAACCATGCTCGTCGAGGGTCAGCGTGATGCTCCCGGCATCGGTGTAGTGGGTCGCGTTGCGTAACAGGTTGCCCATCACCGCGCGCAGCAGTGGCGCGTTGAACTGGCCGGCGCAGGCACCTTCGTTGCGGTAGTGCAGGGTCAGTCCTCGCGCCTCGACCTGTTCGCGCCAGACCTGGACCAGGTCGTCGGCGATGCTCTCCAGGCTACCGTGGGGCGCCAGGCTTTCCTCGCCCTTCTGCGCACGCGCCAGCAACAGGAAGGTTTGCACCAGGTCGCGCATCTCCTCGGTGGCCTTGGTCATCCGCTCCAGTTGGCCACGGGCGCGCGGGCCGAGGCTGGGTTCTTCGGCCAGCAGTTCGCATGAGGTGGCGATGACCATCAACGGCGTACGCAACTCATGACTGACGTCGCTGGTGAACAATTGCTCGCGCTTGAGCGCGTCGCGCAGGCGGCCAAGGGTCTCGTCGAAGGAAGCGGCCAGCTCGCCGACCTCGTCGTTGGCGTAGTCCGGCGCCAACGGCGGCGCCAGACCGAGCAACTGTTCGCGATGCCGCACCTGGCGCGCCAGGCGCACCACCGGCTCCATCACCTTGCGCGCGAGCATCCAGCCAAGCAGGCCGGCCAGGGCGATGCTCAGCACGTAGCCGGTCAGCACCGAGGCGTAGAGCACCTGCTCGCGCGCTTCGAAATCGCTCTGGTCCTGCAGCAGGACGAAACGGCGACCATCGATATCGCGCACCAGCGCATGGAACGACAAGTCGCCCTCGAACACTTCGTGGAAACCGACATCCAGTTGGTCCAGCGCCGGCGGCATGGCGTAGGAGCCCTGGCCGTCGCTGATGAAGAAGCGCATGCCGGGATCGAGCACCGGGTTGCGTCCCTGGGCCAGGTCGTCGCGCAGGATGCGCTCCAGTTCGCCGCCCAGGTCGCGGGAAATCAGGCGCTCCTCGATGATGTGGACCACGCCGACGATGCCGGCGGAGAACAGTCCCCCCACGGCGACCGTCATCAACATGAAGGCGATGACGATCCGGCGGGCGAGGCTCTGCTTATACTCCATTCGGCTCCTCCGCCAGGCGGTAGCCGACGCCATGCACCGTATGCAGCAAGGCCACGGAGAATGGCTTGTCGATCACCTGACGGAGTTGATGGACGTGGCTGCGCAGGCTGTCGCTGTCCGGGCAGTCGTCGCCCCAGACCGCTTCCTCCAGGGCATCCCGGCGCACCACATGGGGGCTCTTCTGCATCAGCACGGCGAGCAGCTTGAGGCCGATCGGGTTGAGCTTGAGCGACTTGCCCGCGCGCTTGACCTCCAGGGTGTCCAGGTCATAGCTCAGATCGGCCACGCTCAGCTCGCGGCGGCCGCCACCCTGGGCGCGACGCAGCACCGCCTCGATGCGTGCGGAAAGTTCGGAAAGGGCGAAGGGCTTGACCAGGTAATCGTCGGCGCCGGAACGAAACCCCTGCAGGCGGTCGTCCAACTGGTCGCGGGCGGTGAGCATGATCACCGGGGTGTCGCGCCGTGCGTCTTCGCGCAGGCGCCGGCACAGGGCATAGCCGTCGATTCCCGGCAGCATCACGTCGAGCACGATCAGGTCGTAGTGCTCGGTGGCCGCCAGGTGCAGGCCGGACAGCCCGTCCTGCGCGCAATCCACGGTATAGCCCTTGAGCGACAGGTAATCGGCCAGGTTGGCCAGGATGTCGCGGTTGTCTTCGACCACCAGTATTCGCATGTCCCACTCCTTCGCAGGAAGACCGATCGAGCGCCTCTCGCGCATTTACGGATTCTTCACCGGCGATTCACACCGGCTCTACGCTCGCCACCAGAGACTGCATGGCGTCTTCCATGGCCGCCGATCATAGCGGCTTTGCGGATGCGCACGAACCCCGGCGGTGGATTTAACCAGCGTCGAAGTCAAGAGAACGTCAACGCCAGCGTTGGAGATCGCATGACCCAGGCCGCCGTCCATTCCCCTTCCCGTCCATTCAACCCCTGGCTGTTCCTCGCCCTGCCGCTGGGCCTGGCGGCACTGCTGCTGGCCTTCGAGCCGGTGACCCTCGACCTCGCCCTGGCCAACCTGATGTACGACCCGGGCGCCGGCTTCATCGGCCGGCACAGCTGGTTCCTGGAGAACATCCTGCACGACCGGGTCAAGCAACTGGTGATCGCCATCAGCGTCCTCGGCCTGCTGGTCTCCATCGCCGGACTGTTCCACCGGCCATGGCGCGCACTGAGCAGGCCGCTGGCCTATGTGTTCCTCGCCATGAGCCTTGCAGCCAGCATAGTCACTCCGCTCAAGGCGCTCACCGCCGTGCAGTGCCCCTGGAGCCTGGCGCAGTTCGGCGGCGAGGAAACCTACAGTTCGCTGCTCAGCCCGCGGCCGCCGACCGAGCACCCCGGACGCTGCTGGCCGGGCGGGCACGCATCGTCCGGATTCGTCCTGTTCGCGCTGTTCTTCGCCCTGCGCGACCGCAAGCCCAGGCTGGCGCGCTACGCCCTGGCCTTCGCCTTCGCCATGGGCTGCCTGCTGTCGCTGTCGCGCATGCTGCAAGGTGCGCACTTCCTCTCGCACAACCTGTGGACGATGCTGTTCGACTGGCTGATCTGCCTCGGCCTGTACCGCCTGATGCTCTACCGACCGGAGAAGCGAGGACAGCGCAACGGCGGCGCCGACGAAAACCGCGTTCAGGGAGACGGTTCGTCCGCTCCGAGCACGCCGAACTCGATGGGCACCTTCATGTAGAACAGCCGCACGCCGGCCTGGCGGATCGACTCGAACAGCCGTTCTGCCTGCTCGGGATCGACCGCCATGAGGATTTCCTGCGGCTGGTCGGCCAGCTCGAAGAAATGCATCGAATGCAGCCGGCCGCTCTGGCCGAAGCCTTCGCTGGCAGCCAACGCGGTGGCACCGCGCACGCCCAGGCGGCGCGCCTCTTGCAGCAGCCAGTCGCAGATCGGCTGGCCCTGGTGGCAGCGCCCCTGCTGGGTGATGAAGGTCAGTTGATAGCCTTGCATGGTCGGTCCTCCCGCTGCGCTATTTGCCCAGCATCCAGTTCATCGAGAACAACCCCAGCAGAGTCATCAGCAACGAGCCGCTGACGTGCGTCGCGATGGCCCCGGCGGCCCAGCCCAGGCGGCCCTCCTGAAGCAGGCTGACGACCTCGGCGGAAAAGGTGGAGAAAGTGGTCAGGCCGCCGCAGAACCCGGTGATGATCAGTAGCCGCCATTCCGGAGCGATGCCCGGCGCCTGGGCGAAATAGGCAATCGCCGCGCCGATGACATAGCCGCCGACCAGGTTGGCCAGCAGCGTGCCGGGGGGAATGCTGGGCAGCAGGCTGTTCAGCTTGAGCCCGAGGAACCAGCGCAGCAACGCCCCCAGGGCGGCGCCGAGGGCGATGGCGAGAATGGATTTCCACATAGTCCTGTCCTTGTAGGAGCGATTCGGACAGGCGGCAGGCGAGCGCCTACGCGCCTTTCCAGGTTCATGCGTAGGCATCATCAGCCCCAGGGGCGGTTGAAGGAGGAATGCCATCTCCTGTCGGCAAGATTGGCACAAAGCGAGGCACCTATCAAAGGCCGGAGTACGCCGGATCGCCCGAAGCGTGCCAGTCTAGGGAACCTTTCCCCTTCCTTCGCCGGAGTCCCCCATGCGCCCAGCCCTGCTGCTTTGCTGCCTGTTCCTGTCCGCCACAGCCCAGGCCGAGGATTGCTCGCCGCAAACCTCTGTCGGTAGCTGGTGCGAGCTGCCGCTCGCGGCTCTCCACCCGACCCAGCAGAATGTCGGCCTGCTGCAGGTCGAGGATGACCAGGCCAAGCTCGCCGGGAAGAAGCCCAAGGCTCTCGAGCGCTACTTGCGCAAGAAGGAGATTCCGGTGGTGATCGGCCCCGGCGGCCGCTTCTACCTCACCGATCGCCATCACCTGAGTAGCGCGCTCTGGCGCCTGGACCCGAAACAGGACGTACCGGTGAAGGTGATCGGCCGGCTCCCCCAGGCCGCCGACTTCTGGGAGAAGATGCAGGAAAACCACTGGGTCTGGCTGCACGATGCGCGTGGCGCGGAGATCCCGCCCGAGGCGCTGCCGGACGCTCTCGCCGGGCTTGGCGACGATCCCTACCGCGCCCTGGCCGGCTACGCCGAGGACGAGAACGCCTTCGACAAGGATCGGCAGAGCTATTTCATCGAATTCCACTGGGCGCGCTATTTCGGCGAACGCATGCACTGGCGGCCGATCAGCCGCGCCACTCTGCCCGACGACCTGAAGCAGGCGCTGCGCCTGGCCTGCGAACCGGCGGCAAAGGAGCTGCCGGGCTACCGCCAGGACTGCCCGCGCTGAGGAATAAAAAAAGCCCCGCCGAAGCGGGGCTTTTCCAACCACAGGGGCCGGTCGGCTTACATCATGCCGCCCATGCCACCCATGCCGCCCATGTCAGGCATGCCGCCCATGGCCGGCTTGTCTTCCACGATCTCGGCAACCATGGCTTCGGTGGTGATCATCAGACCGCCGATGGAGGCCGCAGCCTGCAGAGCGGAACGAGTGACCTTGGCCGGGTCCAGGATGCCCATCTCGATCATGTCGCCGTACACGCCGGTAGCAGCGTTGAAGCCGTAGTTGCCGGAACCCTGCTTGACCTTGTCGACCACTACGCTCGGCTCGTCGCCGGCGTTGGCCACGATCTGGCGCAGCGGCGATTCGACGGCGCGACGCAGCAGGGCGATACCGACGTTCTGCTCCTCGTTGTCACCCTTCAGGCCTTCGATGGCTTGCAGGGCACGAACCAGGGCTACGCCGCCGCCGGGAACCACGCCCTCTTCCACCGCCGCACGGGTAGCGTGCAGGGCGTCTTCGACGCGGGCTTTCTTCTCTTTCATCTCGACTTCGGTGGCAGCGCCTACCTTGATCACGGCAACACCGCCGGCCAGCTTGGCCAGGCGCTCTTGCAGCTTCTCGCGGTCGTAGTCGGAAGTGGTTTCCTCGATCTGCTTGCGGATCTGCAGGACGCGGGCTTCGATATCAGCCTGCACACCGGCGCCATCGATGATGGTGGTGTTTTCCTTGTTGATCACGACGCGCTTGGCGTTGCCCAGGTGCTCCAGGGTAGCGCCTTCCAGGCTCAGGCCGACTTCTTCGCTGATCACGGTACCGCCGGTGAGGATGGCGATGTCCTGCAGCATGGCCTTGCGGCGGTCGCCGAAGCCCGGAGCCTTGACGGCCGCGACCTTGACGATGCCACGCATGTTGTTCACCACCAGGGTGGCCAGGGCTTCGCCCTCGACGTCCTCGGCGACGATCAGCAGCGGACGGCCGGCCTTGGCGACGGCTTCCAGCACCGGCAGCATTTCGCGGATGTTGGAGATCTTCTTGTCGACCAGCAGCAGCAGCGGGCTATCCAGCTCGGCAGCCATGGTGTCCGGCTTGTTCACGAAGTAGGGGGACAGGTAGCCGCGATCGAACTGCATGCCTTCGACGACGGACAGTTCGTTTTCCAGGCCCGAGCCTTCCTCGACGGTGATCACGCCTTCTTTACCGACTTTTTCCATGGCTTCGGCAATGATCTGGCCGATGGACTCGTCGGAGTTGGCGGAGATGGTGCCTACCTGGGCGATGGCCTTGGTGTCGGCGCAGGGCTTGGCCAGCTCTTTCAGCTGGGCGACGATGGCCACGGTGGCCTTGTCGATGCCACGCTTCAGGTCCATCGGGTTCATGCCGGCGGCAACGGCCTTCAGGCCTTCGTTGACGATGGCCTGGGCCAGGACGGTCGCAGTGGTGGTGCCGTCACCGGCAGCATCGTTGGCCTTGGAGGCAACGTCTTTCACCAGTTGCGCGCCCATGTTCTCGAACTTGTCTTTCAGCTCGATTTCCTTGGCGACGGAAACGCCATCCTTGGTGATGGTCGGAGCGCCGAAGGACTTGTCCAGAACCACGTTGCGGCCTTTCGGGCCGAGGGTGGCCTTGACGGCATCGGCCAGCACGTTCACGCCGACCAGCATTTTCTTGCGAGCGGAATCGCCGAACTTAACTTCTTTGGCAGCCATGTTCTCTTTCCTCTAAATCGAATTCGGTGAAAACGGAGTGGTGAGACCGATCAGTCTTCCAGGACGGCGAGGATTTCGGACTCGCCCATCACCAGCAGTTCCTCGCCATCGACCTTGATGGCGTTGCTGCCGGAGTAAGGCCCGAAGACCACCTTGTCGCCCACCTTCACTGCCAGAGCGCGCACTTCGCCGTTGTCCAGTACACGACCGGTACCTACGGCTACCACTTCACCGCGGTTCGGCTTCTCGGCGGCGGAACCCGGCAGCACGATGCCGCCTGCGGTCTTGGTCTCTTCCTCGCTGCGACGGATAACGACGCGATCATGCAGAGGACGAAGCTTCATAGTCGTAACTCTCCCAAACAGTGGTTTCCAACGGCCGGATCGAAGTCCGGCGGGTTTTGTTGAAGCCGGCGTTGCCGGGTTGCGACTCGACGCGCGAGCCGCGTAAGACAGCCTGCCCTTGTGGCAGGGACCTTGCGGTGACCGTTACATAAGGTCGCCACAAGCCATTTCAAGGGCATGCAGTGAAAATTTTTTTCAGTTGCGCGAATCGTCGCGGCGCTCGTACTCACCCTCGATGACGTTCGGCCGCGACGGCCCCTGTCCGTAGCGGGCGTTCAGGTCGTCGGCGAAGGCGCGCCGGCGCAGCGCCTGCTGTTCGACGCGGCGGCGCAGGCCGCCGAGCATCAGGCGACGGGTGAAAGGAATCAGGCAGAGGATGCCGAAGATGTCGCTGATGAAACCCGGCAGCATCAGCAGGCCGCCGCCGACGGCGATCAACAGGCCTTCGAGCATTTCCTGCTCCGGCAGTTCGCCACGGGCCAGTCGTTCGCGGGCGCGCCAGGCGGTGGCCACACCGGCCACGCGCAACAATGCGGCACCGATGAAGGCGCTGGCGACGATCAGGAACAGGGTCCAGCCGACCCCGATGACACTGCCGACCTTGATCAGGACGGCCAGCTCGACCAGCGGGAAGAGCAACAGCAGAAAGAGGAAAGCGCGCATTTCAGAGTCCTTGGCGGGGCCCGTTTGCCCCCGGTACCACCAGTAGTTGGCGCCAGCCGGGGAAGAATTCAACCCTGCTCCGGCTCGACGGTCGGCCAGCGCTCGGCCCTGGCCAGTTGCACCAGCGCCTGGCGCACGGCCCCGGGGTTGCCGCAGGCGGCGGGGAACGGCAGCCAGTGCAGGCCCTGGCCGATGCGCAGGTGGAAACCTTCTGTATCAATTCCCGCCAGCCGTGCCGCGGCATGCGCCGGCAGTCCGGCCAGTTCCACATAGTGGGCGATGGCGGCGGCGTGGTCGTTGTTCATGTGCTCGACCATGCCGCGCTCGGCTTCTCCGGCGAACGGATTGGCCAGCGGCACGCGCTCGGCGGCCAGCCAGTGGATCGCGCCGAAACCGCCGATGAAACGCCACTGGACCGGCTGCAGCACCCAGAAATCGAAATCGTGGACCCGATGGTAGTCGGCGGACTCGGGGAAATAGCGGTAGTAACGCTCGGCCGCCGCGGCGACCTCCTCCTCCGCCAATTGCCGCGCCTCGGCCAGCAGGGTGAGGCGGCCGACAGCCTGGATATCCTCGGCGCCGCGCTCGCCTACCAGCATCGAGCAGCGCGGGTCCGCCTGCAGGTTGTGGGTGTGCTGGGCGATCCGGCTGATCAGGATCAGCGGCCGGCCTTCGGCATCCAGGCAATAGGGAACCACCGAGCCGAAGGGAAAGCCCGGCCATTTCTTCGAGTGGGTGGAAAGGACCGCACGGTATTCCTTGAGCAGCAATTCTCGGGCATTCTTTGCAGCTTCAACGCTCAATTTATGACTCCTTGCATAGAATCCGTCGTAAACGGACGGGCATATCAAAGTACGTTCGCAGGTGCCGGCAAGGTCCGCTTCCAGAAACTGCTCGTGGGGTTCCAAGCAATGCAATTGAAAGACAAGGTCATCATCATCACCGGCGGCTGCCAGGGGCTCGGTCGGGCAATGGGCGAATATCTCGCCGGCAAGGGCGCCAGGCTGGCCCTGGTCGATCTCAACCGCGAACGTCTCGACGAAGCCGTCGCTGCCTGCAAGGCCGCCGGCGGCGACGCTCGCGCCTACGTGTGCAACGTGGCGGACGAGGAACAGGTTACCCACATGGTGGCCCAGGTCGCCAGCGACTTCGGCGCGATCAACGGCCTGGTCAACAACGCCGGCATCCTCCGCGACGGCCTGACCATCAAGGTCAAGGACGGCCAGTTGAGCAAGATGAGCCTGGCCCAATGGCAATCGGTGATCGACGTCAACCTCACCGGTGTGTTCCTTTGCACCCGCGAAGTGGCGGCGAAGATGATCGAGCTGAAGAACGAAGGCGCGATCGTCAACATTTCCTCGATCTCCCGCGCCGGCAACATGGGCCAGGCCAACTACTCGGCAGCCAAGGCCGGGGTCGCCGCGGATACCGTGGTCTGGGCGAAGGAACTGGCGCGCTACGGCATCCGCGTGGCCGGCGTGGCGCCGGGCTTCATCGAGACCGAGATGACCGCCGGGATGAAACCCGAGGCGCTGGAGAAGATGACCGCCGGCATCCCTCTGAAGCGCATGGGCAAGCCGGTGGAGATCGCCCATTCGGTGGCCTACATCTTCGAGAATGACTACTACACCGGCCGCGTTCTCGAACTGGACGGCGGCCTGCGCCTGTAGGCCCCGGCCCGGCAAGGAAAAAGCCCCGCTATCGCGGGGCTTTTTCGTGCAGGCCGGCTTACCAGCCGACCCCGAGGCCGAAGGTATAGCGGCGCTGGTTGACGTTGCCGTCGTTGCCGCTGAACTTGTCCCATTCCGCCTTCATGCTCAGCGAAGCCCAACTGGTCAGCTTGTAGCGGATCCCCGCCTCGGTCTGCAGCTCGTAGTCCAGGCCGGATTGCAGCGGCTTGCTGACCTCGCCGTTGGTGAACAGCTCGAACTGCTTGGCCAGCAGGTAGCGGTTGTAGTCCCACTTGAAGCTCGACGAATAGAAGTGTTCCTTCTCGCCGTCGGCGAACTCGTAGTCGTTGCGGTTGACCAGGGTGGCAATGGAGAACGCGCCCAGCTCGTTGTCCCAGAACTGGTAGCCAGGGCCGGTACCGACGGTACGCTTCTTCGCCAGGTCCTCGATCATGTCGCGCTTGTAGGCGACCTGGCCCTGCCAGAACCAGTGGTCGTCGATGAAGCGGTCCAGCGCGTACTGGCCGGAATAATTGTCGGTGCTGACCAGGCCGTTCTTCTTCTCGCGGTTGTACTCGCCCTGCACGTTGTGGCGCCAGAGTCCGTGGCGGGCGTTGGTCTTGAAATCGATGTCGTAGTCGGACACATCGTTCTCGGCCTGCTTGCGATCCAGCGAGAAATCGACGTTGCCGTTCCATACCCAGTCCTGGAGGATCGGCTTGGGCGGCATCATCTGCTGGATGCTGGCCAGCTCCACGGTCTTCGGCTCGCCATTGACCAGGGTCACCTGGCCCGGCCCGGCGGCCCTGATGCCCTTGGAATGCTCGCCGGTCTCGGCATCCTGCTTGACCAGCAGGTTCTGCTCGCTCTCGAAGGTGGAGATCTTGTCCCACTTGAGCGTGATGTCGCCGCCATAGTCGGTCTTCAGCAGCAGCTTGCCGCCGTCGAACAGGGTGATCTTGCCGGTAAGGCGGTCACCGTTCTTCATCCAGACCGTATCGGCAAGGGCTGAGGTGGAACTTGCAAGGGCAGCGAGGCACAGCAGGATTCTCGACAACATGAGCACAAATCAACTGAGTTGGGTTCGAAGAGGCCGGCATTATCCAAATGCCGGGCGGCAGAGCAAGGACCGGGGCACGGGCGGTAAAGTTCAGCCGGATCGACCGAAAGGTGAGCCGCGTCACCAGCCGACGCCGACCCCGATCAGGTAGTGCCGGTCGGACTGGGTGCCCCCCTCGGTGCGCAACTGGTCCAGTTCATAGAGGAACGAAAGACGCGCCCAACTGTTCAGGCGATAGCGCAGGCCGTATTCGCTGTCGAGCAGGTAGTCGATCCGCTCGATGCCGGGAACCAGCACGGTTCCCTTGCTGTACAGCTCCAGCCGGGTGCCGGCGAGCAGCCGCTTGTAGTCCCACTCCAGCGAATAGGAGGTGAAATCCTCGCGCGGCTGATCGCGCCACTCCAGTTGCCAGCGACTGATCTCGGCGACCAGGTCGAAACGCCCGAGTTCGTCGTCCCAGAACTGGTAGCCGGGGCCGGTTCCCAGCGCGCTCTGGCGCTCCAGGTTGTCGATCGCATCGTGCTTCTGCGAATAGCTGCCGCGCCAGAACCAGTGTTCGTCGAAGAAGCGATCGAGGTCGTAGTCCAGCTCCCAGTTGTCCTCGACCTTGCGCCCGTCCTTCTTTTCCCGCTCCACTTCCCCCGCCAGCACGTGGCGCCAGGCACCGTGGCGAAGCCGGGTATCACCCTTGAGCTTCCATTCGTCCTTGTCGCTGTCGTTGCGCTTGCTATCCAGCTTGACGTCGAGATTGCCCTCCCAGACCAGGTCCTCCACCAGCGGTCGCGGCGGCACCATCTGGCGAATACTGGCCAGCGGGACGGTATGGCTGCCGCCATCGACGATCCGCACCATGCCCTTGCCCGCCGCCTCCAGGGTTCGGCTACGCTGCCCGGATACGCCCTGCTGCTTGATCAGCAGGGGTTTGTCGGAACTGATGGTGTCGATATCCTTCCAATCGATCAGCACCTGGCCGGCATAACGGGTCTTCAGCGCCAGCTTGCCGCCGTCCATCAGCACGATCTCGCCGGACAGGCGGTCGCCGTTGTCCAGCCATACGGTGTCGGCCAGCGCGGGGCCGGCCAGGAGCATCACGACGATTGAACAGAGGGCTCTGAGCGACATGGGCGTTCACAAGGCGGACAGGAAAGGGAAAACCGATGAGCATGCCTGGGCCGGCAGCGACCCGGCAAGTGCCCAGGCGCGCCGCGAGGCCCTGTACCTGGTGCTGGCGCAGGTGCCGCCGGGGCAGGTGGTCAGCTACGGGCAACTGGCCGAACTGGCCGGCCTAGGCCGCGCCGCCCGCTGGGTCGGCAGGACGCTCAGCCAGTTGCCGGTGGATACCCGCCTGCCCTGGCATCGGGTTCTCGCCGCCGGCGGTCGCATCAGCCTGCCGGCGGACAGTCCCGGCGGTCGCGAACAACGCGCACGCTTGCGCGAGGAAGGCGTTCTCCTGCACAACGACAGGGTGGACATACGTCGGCATGGCTGGCTTACAGCGAAGTAGAGCGGTTAGAGTGCGCGTTATTTTTTGCGGAACGGTTACCCCATGACTCAGCAATCCTGGCGAGAGGCCCTGGTCGCCTACAAGTCTCCCGCCAGCCTGGCCCTCCTGCTGCTCGGCTTCGCCGCCGGCCTGCCGACCATGCTGGTGTTCAACACCCTGTCAGTGTGGCTGCGCGAAGCCGGCGTGGCGCGGGATACCATCGGTTTCGCCAGTTGGCTGGGGCTGGTGTACGCCTTCAAGTGGGTCTGGTCGCCGATGCTCGACCAGTGGCGCCTGCCCTTCGTCGGCCGTCTCGGCCGGCGCCGTTCCTGGCTGGTGTTCTCGCAGGTGCTGATCGCCCTGGGACTGCTCGGCATGGCCCTGTGCAATCCGCAGAGCCACCTGCCCTGGCTGATCGGCCTGGCCCTGCTGGTGGCGTTCGCCTCCGCCACCCAGGACATCGCGATCGACGCCTACCGCCTGGAAATCGCCGAGGATAGCCGCCAGGCCGCCCTCGCTGCCTGCTACATGACCGGCTACCGCGCGGCGATCCTGCTGGCCAGCGCCGGCGCGCTGATTCTCGCCGAATGGTTCGGCTCCACCAGCCTCAACTACAACCAATCGGCCTGGGGCCTGACCTATGCGTTGTTCGCCCTGCTGATCCTGCCTGGGCTGGTCACCAGCCTGCTGATCCGCGAGCCGGCGGTGGACGTGCCGATCCACGTCAACCCGTCGCGTTTCGACTTCAACCACCAACTGCTCTCGGTGCTCCTGCTGCTGATCCTGCTGATCTCGCTGCCGGCGATGATCACCGCCCTTCTCGACCGCGCCTGGCCGCGCGCCGGCCTCTACGCGCTGCTCATGGGGATCTGCCTGTCGCCGTGGGGACGCCAGCAGATCCGCCCGGTCCGCGAACTGCTCGCCACCGTGCGCAGGCCGCTGCTGGTGGCGGCGCGCGGCAAGGAAGTGCCGCTGTTCGATTTCGTCCACCAGGCGGTCTCGGTGATGGTGCTGATCATCCTCCTCGTCACCGTCACCGCCATGTGCCGCGCCTACTACTCCGGCGCCTGGCCGCGCGGCACGCTGTTCCTGCTGATCGCCGCGTCCTGCCTGTCGGCACCCGGACGCCTGCTGATGGCCCCGGTGCTGACGCCGATCACCGAGTTCGTCCAGCGCTATCGCTGGCAGGCCCTGCTGCTGCTCGGCCTGATCTCCACCTATCGCCTGTCGGACACGGTGATGGGGGTGATGGCCGGGGTCTTCTACATCGACATGGGCTTCTCCAAGGAAGTCATCGCCAGTGTCAGCAAGGTCTTCGGCGTACTCATGACCCTGATCGGCGCCGCCGCCGGCGGGGTACTGATCGCCCGCTTCAGCATCCTCTCCATCCTGTTCATCGGCGGTGCCGCTTCGGCTGCCACCAACCTGCTGTTCGCCATGCTCGCCCAGCTCGGCCCGCTGCACGCCGAGGCCCTACCCAGCCATGACGTGATCAGCCTGGTGATGGCGCTCGAGCCGCACGTGCTGATGCTGGTGATGACCATCACCCTCGACAACTTCAGCGGCGGCCTCGCCGCCTCGGCCTTCGTCGCCTACCTGTCGAGCCTGACCAACCTGAAGTTCTCCGCCACCCAGTACGCCATGCTCAGCTCGACCATGCTCCTGCTGCCGCGCTTCATCGGCGGCTACTCCGGAACCATGGTCGAGAGCCTCGGCTACGAGCACTTCTTCTACGTCACCGCGGTGATGGGCATTCCCACCCTGCTGCTGATCGGCTGGTTGTGGCTGCGCCGCGCGCCGTCCAGCGAGACGCCGGCGCCGGGACACCAGAACGCCGAGCAGCACTGAGGCAAGAATGAAAAAGGCCGGCATTCGCCGGCCTTTTCGTGGATCGTACGGACCTCAGTCGGCCATCGCGCCCTGCACAACCTTGACCACCCGCTGCGGGAAGGGAATGCCGATACCTTCCTTGCCCAGCGCGTCGCGGGCCTTTTCGTTGAACATGAACATCACGTCCCAGTAGTCGGCGTTCTTCACCCAGACCCTCAGGGACAGGGTAATCGCGCTTTCGCCGAGATTGGAAACCACCGCCACCGGTGCCGGGTCCTTCAGAACCCGCGGGTCGTCGGCCATGGCCAGGAGAATGTTCTGCGCATTCTTCAGGTCGGCGTCGTAGTCGATGCCGACGTCGAAGATCACCTTGCGCAGCGGCTCGGCGGAGTAGTTGGTCACCGTTCCGTTGGACAGCGCCCCGTTGGGCACGATGATCCGCTTGTTGTCGCCGCTACGCAGCACGGTGTGGAAGATCAGGATCGAATCCACGGTGCCGGCCACGCCCTGCGCCTCGATCCAGTCGCCGACCTTGAACGGGCGGAACAGCAGGATCAGCACGCCGCCAGCGAAGTTAGCCAGGCTGCCCTGCAGGGCCAGGCCGATGGCCAGGCCGGCGGCGCCGATGGCGGCGACGAAGCTGGTGGTCTGGATGCCGATCATGGAAGCCACGCTGACCACCAGCAGGATCTTCAGGACGATGCTCACCAGGCTGCCGACGAAGCCCTGCAGGGTGCGGTCGACGCTGCGCCTGGCGAGCAGGCCGCCGACCCGGCCGGTCAGGGTGTTGATCAGCCACCAGCCGATCGCCAGGGTCAGCAGCGCCAGGGCGACCTTGCCGCTGTACTCCAGCACGATCGGCAGCCAGGACTCGGTCTGCTGCACCAGTCGGTCGTAGTTCAATTCCATGCATTACCTCCATTTCTCGAAAAAACACCCCTCCCTTCCGCAACGGAAACGGGACGGGCTTGCAGATTCCTGCCCGGACGCCGTGGGCCGACGTTCCCGGGCCTGGATACGAATCGGCGCAGCGCGGACGAACCGACGCTGCGCCGACAGGGGCGGACAACGCGGGAGAGGCCGCGGCGGCGCTACTCCCTATTGCGATGCCCGGGATGGCGAGAGGTTCCGAAAAACCTCGTCAATCGCGGAAGTTGGTGAACTGCAGCGGCATGCCGAGGGATTCGCCGCGCAGCAGGGCGATGGCCTCCTGCAGATCGTCGCGCTTCTTGCCGGTGACGCGCACCTGCTCGCCCTGGATGGCGGCCTGGACCTTGAGCTTGCGCTCCTTGATCAGGCCGACGATCTTCTTCGCCAGGTCCTTGTCGATGCCCTCGCGGAAGTTCACTTCCTGCTTGACCACCTTGCCCGACGGGTAGGCATCCTTGATCTCCATGCACTGGCTGTCGACCTTGCGCTTGACCAGGTTGGAACGCAGGATGTCGAGCATCTGCTCGAGCATGAAATCGGCTTCGGCGGTGAGGGTCACCGACTTGTCCTTGGCTTCGAAACTGCATTTGCCTTTCAGGTCGAAACGGCGATCCAGTTCCTTGATGGCGTTGTCCACGGCGTTGGTCAACTCGTGTTTGTCCAGTTCGGACACCACGTCGAACGAAGGCATGTCATCTCTCCAGATGGACGGCGCGACAGGGTTCACAGACGGAACCGCGCCTGGCTTGACGGTAAAAAATGCCCGCCCATTATAACCGAGCCCTCGCGAGCGAATGCCCGCCGGTGTGGCGGAGACCGACGATTTCTTCCCGATGGCGCGCGCGATCGCGGCCGGGACCCGGCCTCCCGCGACGAACCGGGCCCTTGCCGGCAGCGTACCGGCGCCCATCCTCTTCTCGAGTCCGTTCATGCCCAACCCCGATCTCAGCATCCTGGTCGTCGACGACGCCAAGTTTTCCAGCGCCATGATCGGCCGCGCCCTCAGCCAGGCCGGCTACCAGGACATCCGCTTCGCCAGCAGCGCCAGCGAGGCCCTGCAGCAGCTCGAACAACGCCCGGTCAGCGTGCTCCTGGCCGACTGGCTGATGCCGGAGATGGACGGCCTGGAACTGACCGCCCGGGTCCGCCAACTGGACGAAAGCATCAACCACTACACCTACATCGTCCTGCTCACCGGCAAGGAAGGCGAGAACGTCCTCGGCGAGGCCTTCGACCGCGGCGTCGACGACTTCGTCAGCAAGGCCGCAATGAACGAGCAACTGGTGCCGCGCATCTACGCAGCCGACCGCCTGTGCAACACCCTGCAACGGTTGCTGGTGGAAAACCGCCTGCTCACCGAAAACATCGCGCGGATGGAAGAACGCAACCTGGTGGATACCCTCACCGGCCTCGGCAATCCCCGCTACCTGCGCCAGAAGCTGGCCGACAGCCTGCGCCAGGTGGAAACCCGCGGTGGAGCGCTGTGCTACCTGCTGGTCGGCATGCCCGAGGCACCGGTCCTGCGCCAGCGGCACGGCGAGGCCTTCCATCGCGAGCTGCTGCTCGGCGTGGCCAGGCGCCTGCAACAGCTGGTCCGGCCGCTGGACGTGCTGGTGCGCCTGGACGAGCAGCATTTCGCCCTGATCACCTTGGTGGAGGACCTGCACGAATGCTCGTCGAGCAGCTTCAAGCGGCTGCACGACGGGCTCAACCTGAAGGCCTTCAAGACCAGCGAAGGCTTCATCAGCCTGAAAGCCGGCATCGCCATGCTCGGCCTCGACAGCGGGGCATTGCCGCTGGGCATCGACGAACTGCTGCAGCGCACCGAGGCCCTGTTGCCCGATGCCTATGCCAGCGGCAGGATCGCAACCTGCCGGCTACCGGCACTGCGCTAGACTTCGCTCTATCGTCAGCCATTCGCAGTAGCCACCATGACCTGGCATATCCTCGGCGCCGGTAGCCTCGGCAGCCTCTGGGCCGCGCGCCTCGGGCGCGCCGGCCTGCCCGTCCGCCTGATCCTGCGCGACCGCCAGCGCCTGCGCCGCTACCAACAGGCCGGCGGACTGAGCCTGGTGGAAGACGGCCAGGCCAGCCTCTACCCGATCGCCGCGGAAACCCCGGACGGCGGGCAACCCATCCAGCGCCTGCTGCTGGCCTGCAAGGCCTACGACGCGGAGGAAGCCGCCTCCAGCGTGGCCCATCGCCTGGCCGGCAACGCCGAACTGCTGTTGCTGCAGAACGGCCTGGGCAGCCAGCAGGCGGTCGCCGCCCGCCTGCCGCGCAGCCGCTGCCTGTTCGCCTCCAGCACCGAAGGCGCGTTCCGCGATGGCGATTTCCGCGTGGTCTTCGCCGGCCGCGGGCACACCTGGCTCGGCGATCCGCGCGACACAAGCGCCCCCGCCTGGCTGGCGCAGCTGTCCCAGGCCGGGATCCCGCACAGCTGGAGCGACGACATCCTCGAACGCCTGTGGCGCAAGCTGGCCCTGAACTGCGCGATCAACCCGCTGACCGTCCTCCACGATTGCCGCAACGGCGGCCTGCGGCAGCACCCGGAAGAGATCGCCGCGCTTTGCGACGAACTCGGCCAGTTGCTCCACGCCAGCGGCTACGACGCCGCCGCCAGGAGCCTGCTGGAGGATGTCCGGGCGGTGATCGACGCCACCGCGGCCAACTATTCCTCGATGCATCAGGACGTCACCCGCGGCCGGCGCACGGAAATCGGCTATCTGCTCGGCTACGCCTGCCAGCATGGGCAGCGCCTGGGACTACCGCTGCCGCGCCTGGGAACCTTGCTCGCCCGCCTCCAGGCCCATCTGCGCCAGCGCGGTTTGCCCGACCGCTAAAGCGCGTTACCCTGCCCGCCATTCCTTTTCGCCGCGGACCGCCAGAGCCCATGAACCTGCGCCAGCGCCTCGACAACCTGCCCGTAGGGCAGAAACTGCTCGCCGCCCTGCTGATCCTGCTGGCCACCGTGCTGCTGGTGGCCAACCTGGCGTTCATCAGCGCCGCCTACTGGATTTCCCAGGAGAGCGTCGCCCCCCAGGCGATGCAGACCATCGGCCGGCTGATCGCCAACCCGGCGCTCAGCCAGCCGGCGCTCAGTTCGCCGCAGACCGCCGAGGTCCTGCTGCGCCAGCTCAACGATTACCAGCCGTTGCGCGCCGCGGCCCTGTACGACAGCAATGGGCTGATGCTAGCCGACCTGCAACGCGGCGACACCCTCAAGCTGCCGGCCCGCCTGGACCGCCTGGAGCACTGGAGGCGCGGCGAGTACCGCCTCAACGCGCTGATCGAACTGCCCCAGGAAAACGCCCGCCCCGGCTACCTGCTGCTGGTGGCCAGCGGCGAACTGCCGAGCGCGTTCTACACCGGAACCCTCACCGCCAGCCTGGCGATCCTCGGCGTCAGCGTGCTGCTCTGGCTGCTGGTGGCGCAGCAGATACGCCGCCTGATCACCCGGCCGATCCGCGATCTCGAGGAACTGTCGCGACAGGTCACCCGCGAGGAGAACTACGCCCTCCGCGCCCAGCGCGGCAACGGCGACGAAATCGGCCGCCTGGCCGACGCGTTCAACACCATGCTGACCCGCATCGAGGCCCGCGAGCAGCAGCTCAAGCGCGCCCGCGACGATGCCCAGGAAGCGGTCGAGCAGGCCCAGAGCCTGGCCGAGGAAACCCGCCGCTCGAACCGCAAGCTGGAACTGGAAGTGCAGGTGCGCAGCAAGATCGAGAAGAAGCTCACCGGTTTCCAGCACTACCTCAACAGCATCATCGACTCCATGCCTTCGGCGCTGATCGCGGTGGACGAGCAACTCTACGTCACGCAGTGGAACCAGGAGGCCAGCCAGCTTTCCGGCACCAGCCTGGACGATGCGGTCAACCAGCCGGTGTTCCTCGCCTTTCCCTCGCTAAAGCCGTTCCTTCCGCAGCTCACCCGGGCTGCCGAGAAGCACAGCGTGGAGCGTGTCGAACGGGTCACCTGGGCGCTGATCGACACGCCACGCCACTACGCCCTGACCTTCTACCCGCTGATGGGCGGCACCGGCCGCGGCGCGGTGATCCGCATCGATGACATCACCCAGCGGCTGAGCCTGGAAGAAGTGATGGTGCAATCGGAGAAGATGCTCTCGGTCGGCAGCCTCGCCGCCGGCATGGCCCACGAGATCAACAACCCGCTCGGCGCGATCCTGCACAACGTGCAGAACATCAAGCGGCGCCTGTCCCCGGAGCTGGCGAAGAACGTCGAGCTGGCGGCCGAGGTCGGAGTGCCGCTGGAAGACATCAATCACTACCTCGACGGCCGCGACATCCCGCGCCTGCTGGAAGGCATCCAGCACGCCGGCTCGCGGGCAGCGAAGATCGTCACCCACATGCTCGCCTTCAGCCGCCGCAGCCACCGGCAGATGACCGCTTGCGAACTGCCCGCACTGCTCGAACAGGCGGTGGAAATCGCCGGCAACGACTTCGACCTGGCCGAAGGCTTCGACTTCAAGTCGTTGCAGATCGTCCACGAGTTCGACCCCAACCTCGGCCCGGTGCCGGTGATCGCCAACGAGGTCGAGCAGGTCCTGCTCAACCTGCTGAAGAACGCCGCCCAGGCCATCCACCAGCGCGACGACGAAGAGGAAGGCGAACAGGGTCGGATCGTCCTGCGCACGCGCCTGACGCCGCCCTGGGCGGAAGTCCAGGTGGAAGACAACGGCAGCGGCATGCCCGAACTGGTGCGCAAGCGTATCTTCGAGCCGTTCTTCACCACCAAGGAAGTCGGCCAGGGCACCGGTCTCGGCCTGTCCGTCTCGTATTTCATCATCACCAACAATCACAAGGGCCAGATGGAAGTACGTTCGGAACTGGGCCGCGGCACCTGCTTCAGCATCCGCCTGCCGCTGGAAAGCTCCGAAGCGGTCGCCCCGGCACAAGCCAAGGCCCTGCCGCCCGCTCTGCCGCAACCCGGTAGCAGCCTGCGGCGGGGCGACGAAGAGGAAGGTTGAAACCATGGGCAATCGATTGTCGAAGATCTACACCCGTACCGGCGACCGCGGCGAGACCGGCCTGGCCGGCGGACGCCGGGTGCCCAAGAGCCATCCACGCATCGAGGCGATCGGCGCGGTGGACGAATTGAACAGCCAGTTGGGCCTGCTCCTTGCCGAGCTGCTGGAAGCGCGTGGCGCACATCCCGGCCTGGAGGAGATCGTCCAGGCGCTGGCGCCAGTGCAACACCGCCTGTTCGACCTCGGCGGGGAGCTGGCGATGCCGGAGTATCGGGCCCTGGACGAGACGGAAGTGGCACGCCTGGAAAGCTGCATCGACCGCTGGAACGACGAGCTGGGCCCGCTGAAGAATTTCATCCTCCCCGGCGGTTCCCGCCTGGTCGCCCAGGCCCATGTCTGCCGCAGTCTGGCGCGCAGCGCCGAACGGCGCTGCCAGGCGCTGGACCAGGAGGAAACGCTGGAGGGCGTCGGCCTGCGCTACCTGAACCGGCTCTCCGACCTGCTGTTCGTCGCCGCCCGCGCCATCGCCCGGCGCCAGGGCGTGGCGGAGATTCTCTGGGAGGCGGCGGCAAAACCGGACTGACGGCGAGCGAGGGCTCGGCATCGAGACGAAAAAAAGAGGCCGAAGCCTCCTTTTTTCTTCATTCCACCGTCAAAGGCCGCCCGGCCAGAACGCACGGATACCCGCCACGCCCTGGGCTCCATGCTCCCAAGCCTGCTCGGCTTGCTGCGGACCGACGCCACCCAGCAGGTAGACCGGCTGGTTGAAGCCGGCGATCAGTTCGGCGGCCTTGTCCCACCCCAGCGCCGGCTCGCCGGGATGGCTCTCGGTCGGCTGTACCGGCGAAAGGGTGACGAACTCCACTCCCATCGAGGCGGCCAGGGCCAGTTCCTCCGCGTCGTGGCAGGAGGCGGCCAGCAGGCGCCCTTCGGGGAACGGCCGACCGGCGCTGGCGTATTTGCGCAGTTGAGCGGAGGTCAGGTGCCAACCGGCAGCCGGGAAGTCGCCCAGCCACTCCAGCGGGCCTTTCAGCATCAGTTGCGCCTTGCCGGCGCAGAGTCCCTGGATATCGATGGCGAGATCGCGGTATTCGGGACTGAACATGTTCGGCGCGCGCAACTGGATCAGGCGGATGCCCGCCTCCACCGCCTTGCGTACGCCGCTGATCAGCTCGCCCGGCTCCAGGCCGTCCGGGGTGATCAGATAGTGCGCCGGCAGGCGCGCGGCCTGGACGATCGGCGCGTTGGCGGCGGGGAACTCGTAGTCCGCCAGCTCGCGCGGCTCCACCCAGGCCAGCGGTTGGCCCTCGACGCCGTGGGCTTCGCCGGAAAACCCGTCGACCTCCCAGACATCGAGCAGGACATGCTTGTCGGCATAGTCGTGGCGAACCTGGATCAGCGGCCGGGCCCGCTCGACACGGATGCCCAGTTCCTCTTCCAGCTCACGGGCCAACGCCGCGCGCACCGGCTCGCCGTCCTCCACCTTGCCCCCGGGAAACTCCCACAGGCCGCCCTGATGCTTGTCTTCCGGCCGCCGGGCGATCAGCACCCGGCCATCGGAGCCACGAATCACGGCCGCGGCGACATGTACTCGTTTCACGGATCATCTCCTCGCTACTGCCGTCACGCACCGCCGGAAGCGGCGGACGGCCATCAACTACCGGCCTGCTCGCGCAATGCCGCGTCGTACCAGGTGCGGAACGCAGGCCACTGATAAATCGTCTCGACATAGGTCCGGGCGATATCCGGCAACTCCACCGCATAACTGCGGAAACGCGCCGCCACCGGTGCGTAGAACGCATCCGCCAGGCTGGCGTGGCCGAACAGGAACGGACCGTCCTGGCCGAAGCGCCGCCGGCAATCCGCCCAGGCTTCGCAGATACGTTGAATATCCTGTCGTGTCGCCTCGGACAATTCCACCAATGGCTGCTGGCGCCGCAGGTCCATCGGCAGCTCGCCGCGCAACGCGGCGAAACCGCTGTGCATTTCCGCGCAGACCGAACGGGCCAGCGCCCGCGCCGCCTCGCCGCGCGGCCACAGGTGGGCCTCGGGGAAGCGCTCGGCGAGGTACTCGGCGATGGCCAGGGAATCCCAGATGTCGCCATCCTCGCTTTTCAGCAAGGGCACCTTGCCGGTCGGCGAATATTGCAGGATCCGCTCCCGGCTATCGGGCCGCCCCAGCGGGACGAGTATCTCGTCGAACGCCGCCCCGCTCATGCGCAGGGCCAGCCAGCCCCGCAGCGACCAGGACGAGTCATTGCGATTGCCAATCACGATGGTCAGGGCCATGCGCCTCTCCTCTTCGGCCGCCCGACGCGGACGGCCATGCACCAGAGAACTTAAGAGGCGCACGGACCGATGGCAAATTCCCGATTTTCATCCATCGATGAAGGATCGGAATGCCTGGCTTCAGGTGCGGTACTCTGCGTTGATCTTCACGTATTCGTGGGACAGGTCGGTGGTCCAGATGGTCTCGCTGCAGGTGCCGCGTCCCAGTTCGATGCGGATGCCGATCTCGGCCTGGGCCATCACCGCCGCGCCCTGCTCCTCGGTGTAACTGGCCGCCCGGCCGCCACGGCTGGCGATACAGACGTCGCCAAGGAACACGTCGATCTTGCTCACGTCCAGATTGGCCACGCCGGCACGTCCGACCGCGGCGAGGATGCGTCCCCAGTTCGGGTCGGAGGCGAACAGCGCGGTCTTGATCAGCGGCGAGTGGGCCACGGCATAGCCGACATCCAGGCACTCCTGGTGGGTGGCGCCGCCGTTGACCTGGACAGTGACGAACTTGGTCGCGCCCTCGCCATCGCGAACGATGGCCTGGGCCAGCTCCATGGAAACCTCCAGTACCGCTTGCTTCAACGCGGCGAACAGCGCGCCGCTGGCCTGGGTGACTTCCGGCAGCGCCGCGCGACCGGTGGCAATCAGCATGCAGCAGTCGTTGGTGGAGGTATCGCCGTCGATGGTGATGCGGTTGAAGGACTTGTTGGCGGCGTCGCGCAACAGATCCTGCAGCACGCCCTGGGCGACCTTGGCGTCGGTGGCGATATAACCGAGCATGGTCGCCATGTTCGGCTTGATCATCCCGGCGCCCTTGCTGATCCCGGTGACGGTCACGGTCACGCCATCGTGCACGAACTGGCGGCTGGCGCCCTTGGGCAGGGTATCGGTGGTCATGATCCCCGCGGCAGCTTCGGCCCAGCGGTCCTCGGCCAGGTCGGCCAGGGCCGCAGGCAACGCCGCCTCGATCTTGGCCACCGGCAGGGGCTCGCCGATCACCCCGGTGGAATATGGCAGCACCGAAGTCTCGGCGACCCCGGCCAGTTCGGCGAGCTTGGCGCAGGTTTGCGCGGCGGCGGCGAGGCCGGCCTCGCCGGTACCGGCGTTGGCGTTGCCGGTATTGGTCAACAGGTAGCGCACCTCACCGAGGAAACGCTGCTTGGCCAGGGTCACCGGCGCGGCACAGAACGCGTTCAGGGTGAACACCCCGGCCACGCTGGAGCCTTCGGCGCAGCGCATGACCACCACGTCTTTGCGCCCCGGTCGCTTGATGCCGGCGGAAGCGATGCCGAGTTCGAAACCGGGGACCGGGTGCAGGGTGGACAGGGGGCCAAGACCGACAGCCATGGGAACGCGCTCCTTTACCAAACAGTGGACTCGATGCCGTCTGCGACGGCGTGACGGAAAACGCATCGGCGCCGGTCTGGCGCCAATTCGAACAAACGCCGCGAGCGGCAGGACCGGTCGCGGCGTTGGTGAACCAGGCGGGAAGCTTAGTCCAGCTGCCCGTGGCAGTGCTTGTATTTCTTGCCGGAACCGCACGGGCAAGGCTCGTTGCGGCCGATCTTCTGCTCGTTGCGCACAGGCTCGAGCGGCACGACCGGAGCCGGGCCCTCGGGAAGCTCTTCTTCCTCGCCGGCCACGGCCTGCTCCATCGAGGGAGCCTCGGCGTGCTGGAACTGCATGCGCTTGGCCAGTTCCTCCGCCTCGCGACGCAGGCGGGCCTCCTCTTCGGCCGGGTCTTCGCGACGGACCTGGACGTGGGACAGCACGCGGATGGTGTCGCGCTTGATCGAGTCCAGCAACTCCTGGAACAGGGTGAAGGACTCGCGCTTGTATTCCTGCTTCGGATTCTTCTGCGCGTAGCCACGCAGGTGGATGCCGTGCCGCAGGTGGTCCATGGTCGACAGGTGGTCCTTCCACAGGTCGTCCAGTACCCGCAGCAGCATCTGCTTCTCGAAGGCGCGCAGGGCTTCGGCGCCGGCCAGCTCTTCCTTCTCGTAGTAGGCGGCGACGATCTGCTCGAGGATCTTGCTACGCAGGGTTTCCTCGTACAGCTTGTCGTCTTCGTCCAGCCACTGCTGGATCGGCAGGCGCACGGCGAAGTCGCTGTACAGCGCGGCCTCCAGGCCTTCGATGTCCCACTGCTCGGGCAGCGACTGCGGGGGAATGTGCTGGTTGATGGTGGCGCTGAGGGTTTCCTCGCGGAACTCCTTGATGGTCTCGCCCACGTCCTCTGCCGACAGCAGGGTGTTGCGCATGTGGTAGATCACCTTGCGCTGCTCGTTGGCTACGTCATCGAATTCCAGCAGTTGCTTGCGGATGTCGAAGTTGCGCCCTTCGACCTTGCGCTGGGCCTTCTCGATGGCGTTGGTCACCATTCGGTGCTCGATCGCCTCGCCGGACTGCATGCCCAGCGCCTTCATGAAGTTCTTCACCCGGTCGGAGGCGAAGATCCGCATCAGGTTGTCTTCCAGCGACAGGTAGAAGCGGCTGGAACCCGGGTCGCCCTGACGACCGGCACGGCCGCGCAACTGGTTGTCGATCCGGCGGGATTCGTGGCGCTCGGAGGCGATCACGTGCAGGCCACCCGCCTCGATCACCTGCTGGTGGCGCTTCTGCCATTCGGCCTTGATCTGGGCGATCTGCTCCTCGGTGGGGTTCTCCAGGGCCGCGACTTCGACTTCCCAGTTGCCGCCGAGGAGGATGTCGGTACCGCGGCCGGCCATGTTGGTGGCGATGGTCACCGAACCGGGCGCGCCAGCCTGGGCGATGATCTCGGCTTCCTTCTCGTGGTACTTGGCGTTGAGCACCTTGTGCTCGATGCCTGCCTCTTGCAACAGCTTGGAAACGTACTCGGAACTCTCGATCGACGCGGTGCCAACCAGGATCGGCCGGCCGAGGGCCTGGCACTGCTTGATGTCGGTGATGATCGCCGCGTACTTCTCTTCCTGGGTCAGGTAGACCAGGTCGTTGAAGTCCTTGCGCGCGATCGGCCGGTGGGTCGGGATCACCACCACGTCGAGACCGTAGATCTGGCGGAACTCGAAGGCCTCGGTATCTGCGGTGCCGGTCATGCCGGCCAGCTTGTTGTACAGGCGGAAGTAGTTCTGGAAGGTGGTGGAGGCCAGGGTCTGGCTCTCGGCCTGGATCGGCAGGCCCTCCTTCGCCTCGATGGCCTGGTGCAGGCCCTCGGACAGGCGACGGCCAGGCATGGTGCGGCCGGTGTGCTCGTCGATCAGGAGGATCTGGTCGCCCTGGACGATGTACTCGACGTTGCGGTGGAACAGGGTGTGCGCGCGCAGCGCTGCGTAGACGTGGGTCAGCAGGCTCAGGTTGTGCGCCGAGTAGAGGCTCTCGCCTTCGCCGAGCAGGCCGTTCTGGCTCAGCAGGTCCTCGATGAACTGGTGGCCCTGCTCGTTGAGTTCGACCTGGCGGGTCTTCTCGTCGATGCTGTAGTGGCCTTCCTCGGTCGGCTTGCCCTCGACCTCTTCGACCTGGCGCTTGAGACGCGGGATCAGCTTGTTGATCTTGATGTACAGCTCGGAGCTGTCTTCGGCCTGGCCGGAGATGATCAGCGGGGTACGCGCCTCGTCGATGAGGATCGAGTCCACTTCGTCGACCACGGCGAAGTTCAGCTCGCGCTGGAACTTGTCGTCCAGGCTGAAGGCCATGTTGTCGCGCAGGTAATCGAAGCCGAATTCGTTGTTGGTGCCGTAGGTGATGTCGGCGGCGTAGGCGGCGCGCTTGTCTTCCGGCGGCTGGAAGGGAGTGACCACGCCGACGCTGAGGCCGAGGAACTCGTACAGCGGGCGCATCCAGTTGGCGTCGCGGCGCGCCAGGTAGTCGTTCACCGTGACCACGTGCACGCCCTTGCCGGACAGCGCGTTGAGGTAGACCGGCAGGGTGCCCACCAGGGTCTTGCCCTCGCCGGTACGCATTTCGGCGATCTTGCCGTCGTGCAGGGTCATGCCGCCGATCAGCTGGACGTCGAAGTGGCGCATGCCCATCACCCGCTTGCCAGCCTCGCGAACCACGGCGAAGGCTTCGGGCAGCAATTGGTCGAGCGTTTCGCCCTTGGCGTAGCGCTGCTGGAATTCAGCCGTTTTCGCCTTCAACTGCTCGTCGGAGAGCGCCACCATCTGGGGCTCGAGCGCATTGATGGCCTGTACAGCCTTGGCCATGCGCTTTACATCACGCTCGTTCTTGCTTCCAAAGAGTTTCTTCAACAAAGGCGCAAACATATCGACTTGGTCATCCACACGTGGGGAATGGAAGGCTCACCCATCCGGCGGCCCGTGCCGATCAACGGCATGAAAGGGAACATTCTACCCGGAAACGGGTATGAGAAAAGTACAGCAGATCAATGCGCATCGCTCACTCGGAAACAGACGCGCGTGCGATGAAGCTTTGCGGATTCATTACCCGGCCACCCTTCATCACTTCGAAATGTACGTGGTAGCCGGTGGAGCGTCCGGTGCTGCCGACCTTGGCCAGCACCTGGCCGCGCTTGACCAGGTCACCGACCTCGACCAGGTTCTTCTGGTTATGGGCATACAACGTGGTGTAGCCATCGGCGTGCCCGACCTCGACCACGTTGCCATAGCCGTTCTTGCGCCCGGACCAGGTCACCACCCCCGCCGCCACGGCCACCACGTCGCTGCCGGCCGGCGCGGCGAAGTCGATGCCCTTGTGCATGCTCAGGCGGCCGCTCACCGGATTGACCCGGCGCCCGAACGGCGAGGAGATGTAGCCCTGGCGCACCGGCTGGCCGGCCAGGTAGGTCGACTGGCTGATGTGCTTGTCGGCGAGCAGTTGCTCCAGCACCTCGAGCTGCTGCTCGCGGGTATCCAGGCGTGCCGCCAGTTCGTCCAGCGTCGCCATGAACGACGGCGGGGCATAGGCGCTGCCCTCCAGCGGTTCGTCGACGCCACCCTGACCGACGCTCAGGGAGAAGTCGAACTCGTCGGGGTCGACGTCGGCCAGCTCGGTGAGACGTTCGCCGAGGGCATCCAGCCGAACCAGGCGCGCCTGCAGTTCGCCGAGATGCACGCTCAGTGCGTCCATCTGCCGCTGCGCGTCCTCGCGGGCGCTGCTGATCTCGGCGCTCTGCGCCTGCAGCGCGGCATCGACTTCGATGCCGGCCACCGGAGCCGGCGCGCGGAACAGCCAGGCGCCCATGAAGCCCCCGGCCAACAGGCTGGCACCGACCACGCAGGCCCCGGCCAGCATCAGCAACCGCGGCTGCAGATGGACGGAGCGAGCGGCCCCATGGTGCCGGCTCAGAAAAATGATGTGCATGACTTATCCTTCATACGGGCCGGCAGTAGCGAAACGCTTTCTGCTACCATTCCGACTCAGTAACCCCCAGGCTTCCCGCCATGTCTTTTCGTCCCTTGCCCGCCCAGGCATCGACCCAGTTGCTGCGCCAGGCCAGGCCGCTGCAGATGCTGTTCGCCGAAGCCCAGCGCATCTGCCGCCTGCAGCAACTGCTGGAAAGCCAGTTGCAACCGGCGGCGCGCCCGTACTGCCATGTGGCTTCGTGGCGCGGCGGTTGCCTGCTGCTGATCGTCACCGATGGCCACTGGGCCACACGCCTGCGCTATCAGCAGCGGCGCCTGCAGCGGCAGCTGCAGGCTTTCGAAGAATTCGCGAACTTAGCGAAAATCCTTTTCAAGGTGCAACCCACCACGTCCACACAACGTGCGGCACGTCGCAGCTTGACCCTGTCTGCCGTCGCGGCGGAAAACCTTCGCGAATCCGCCGACATCGTCGGCAATCCACGCCTGCGGGAAGCGCTCGAGCGGTTGGCAAGCCGCGCCGAGAAAAGCCGGCAAGAATAAATCCCCGAAATAAAAAGAGGCCACCCTGAGGTGGCCTCCAAATATGGAAAGGAGAGTTTTCCTACACTGCCGCCGCCGGGCGCATATAGGAAATAGGCGCGGTACGCGCGTCTTCGAAGGTCACCACTTCCCAAGCATCCTTGTCTGCGATCAACGTACGCAGCAGTTGGTTGTTCAGGGCATGGCCGGACTTGAAGCCACGGAACTCGCCGATAAGACTGTTGCCGAGCAGATACAGGTCGCCGATGGCATCCAGGATCTTGTGCTTGACGAACTCGTCCTCGTAACGCAGGCCGTCTTCGTTGAGCACGCGGTTCTCGTCGACCACGATCGCGTTCTCCACGCTACCGCCGAGTGCCAGGTTCTGCGAACGCAGGTACTCGATGTCGCGCATGAACCCGAAGGTACGGGCGCGGCTGACCTCCTTGACGAAGGAAGTACTGGAGAAATCGACCGAGGCCTGCTGGGTGCGACCACGGAAGACCGGATGATCGAAATCGATCTCGAAGCTGACCTTGAAGCCGTCGAACGGAACGAAGACGGCGCGCTTGTCGCCCTCTTCCACGCTGACTTCGCGCTTGATGCGGATGAACTTCTTGGCAGCTTCCTGCTCTTGCAATCCGGCGGACTGGATCAGGAATACGAACGGACCAGCGCTGCCATCCATGATCGGCACTTCCGAAGCGGACAGCTCGACGTAGGCGTTGTCGATACCCAGGCCGGCCATGGCCGAGAGCAGGTGCTCCACCGTATCCACTTTGACGTCACCCTTGACCAGGGTGGTCGACATGGTGGTTTCGCCGACGTTCTCGGCCCGGGCCGGGATTTCCACTACCGGATCCAGGTCGGTGCGGCAGAACACGATACCGGTGTCCACCGGCGCCGGTTTCAGGGTCAGGTAAACCTTTTCCCCCGAGTGCAGACCGACGCCAGTAGCCCGGATGATGTTCTTCAAGGTGCGTTGTTTGATCATGGCTTTGGCCGCTTAAGCGCTGACTGCGAACTGTTTTCAACAATGGCCGGCGATGATAGCAGAACCGGCCTTTGCTGAACACCAATCACATCTCTACTCCTGATTAATTACTTCAATCGGCCTGACGACGCAGGAACGCCGGGATATCCAGGTAATCCAGGTCATCCTGCGGGTTCAGCTTGGCCGCGGTCGCCGCGCTGCCGTGAGACTGGTTGCGCATCACGGTAGGACGGTCGAGGTCGCGGTAGTTCACCGACTGCTGCTCGCGCTGGGCCGGTGCGGCTGCCTGGGTTGCGCTGCCCTGCACGGTGTTGTCGACGACCTTCACCGGTTTCTCCAGACGCGCGCCCAGGCCGGTGGCGACTACGGTGACGTGCAGCTCATCGCGCATGTCCGCGTCGATCACGGTGCCCACCTTCACAGTGGCGTGCTCGGAAGCGAACTGTTCGATGATGTTGCCGACATCGGAGTACTCGCCCAGGGACAGGTCCGGACCCGCGGTGATGTTCACCAGGATGCCGCGCGCGCCCTGCAGGTTGACGTCTTCCAGCAGCGGGTTGCGGATTGCCGCTTCGGTGGCCTCGCGGGCACGGTTCGGACCGCTGGCGCAGCCGGTACCCATCATCGCCATGCCCATTTCGCTCATGACGGTCTTCACGTCGGCGAAGTCGACGTTGATCATGCCCGGACGCTTGATGATGTCGGAGATACCGCGCACGGCACCGGCCAGCACGTCATCGGCCTTGGCGAAGGCAGCCAGCAGGCTGGCGTCCTTGCCGAGGATGGTCAGCAGCTTCTCGTTCGGGATGGTGATCAGCGAATCGACGCTCTCGGCCAGCGCGCGGATGCCCTCGTCGGCGATCTGCATGCGCTTGCGACCTTCGAACGGGAACGGACGGGTCACCACCGCGACGGTGAGGATGCCCATTTCCTTCGCCACTTCGGCGATGATCGGCGCGGCGCCGGTACCGGTGCCGCCACCCATGCCGGTGGTGATGAAGACCATGTCGGCGCCTTCCAGCACTTCGGAAATGCGCTCGCGATCTTCCAGAGCCGCCTGACGACCGACTTCCGGATTGGCGCCGGCACCCAGCCCCTTGGTGACGCCCGGGCCGAGTTGCAGAACGGTGCGCGCCGCGATGTTCTTCAGCGCTTGTGCGTCGGTGTTGGCGCAGATGAACTCGACGCCCTCGACGTTGTTCTTGGCCATGTGATTGACGGCGTTGCCGCCACCACCACCTACACCGATCACTTTTATGACGGCGGTTTGTGCGATGTTATCGACCAGTTCAAACATTTCCCCTCTCCTTCCTTTCTAGTTTTGTCGCCTACTGTTACCGCGTTGAATCAGAAATTGCCCTGGACCCAGCGTTTGAGCCGCTCCAGGACAGGTGCCTTGGGTTCGTCGCTGCTGTAGCTGCTGCCTGACACAGACATCGACATGCCATCGGACTGCTTCTGCAGTCCGTACATCAGCAGGCCGACGCCCGTCGAATAGATCGGGTTGCGCACCACGTCGGTGAGGCCCTTCACGCTATACGGCACGCCGAGGCGTACCGGCATGTGGAAGATTTCCTCGGCCAGCTCGACCGCGCCTTCCATCTTCGAGGTGCCGCCGGTGAGGACGATCCCGGCCGGGATCAGGTCCTCGTAGCCGCTGCGGCGCAGCTCGGCCTGGACCAGGGTGAACAGCTCGTCGTAACGAGGCTCGACCACTTCGGCCAGAGCCTGGCGCGACAGTTCGCGCGGCGGCCGGTCGCCGACGCTGGGCACCTTGATGGTCTCGCCGGCACCGGCCAGCTTGGCCAGGGCGCAGGCGTAGCGGATCTTGATCTCTTCCGCGTACTGGGTCGGCGTCCGCAGGGCCATGGCGATGTCATTGGTGACCTGGTCGCCGGCGATCGGGATCACCGCGGTATGGCGGATCGCGCCTTCGGTGAAGATCGCGATATCGGTGGTGCCGCCGCCGATATCCACCAGGCACACGCCCAGTTCCTTCTCGTCCTCGGTCAGCACCGAATAGGCCGAGGCCAACTGCTCGAGGATGATGTCGTCGACCTCGAGGCCGCAGCGGCGCACGCACTTCTCGATGTTCTGCGAGGCATTCACCGCGCAGGTCACCACGTGCACCTTGGCTTCCAGGCGCACCCCGGACATGCCCAGCGGCTCGCGCACGCCTTCCTGGTTATCGATCACGTAATCCTGGGCCAGGGTATGCAGCACCCGCTGGTCCGCCGGGATCGCCACCGCCTGGGCGGCATCCAGTACCCGTTCGATATCCGCCGGGTTCACCTCGCGATCACGGATCGCCACGATGCCGTGGGAATTGAGGCTGCGGATGTGGTTGCCGGCGATGCCGACGAACGCCGAGTGGATACGGCAACCGGCCATCTGCTGGGCCTCGTCGATGGCGCGCTGGATCGACTGCACGGTGGACTCGATGTTCACCACCACGCCCTTCTTCAGGCCGCGGGACGGATGAGTACCGATGCCAACGACCTCCAGCTGGCCATCGGCCGTCACCTCGCCCACCAGCGCCACCACCTTGGAGGTACCGATGTCGAGGCCGACGATCATCTTGCCGCTCTGCACGCTTGCCATGGTTATTACTGTCTCCTCAACTCACTGCACGGCGCTGGCCGTGGCCACCGTCGCGGGCGTGACCGGCTCGCGCCACGCAACGGCGAGGCCGTTGGGGTAACGCAGGTCGATCCGCGCAATGTTCGAAATCTGATCTTTGAGTGCCTTGTCGTAGATGCTTACGAAGCGGCGAATCTTGTCTACCACGTGGTCGCGCCCGATCTGGATCTCGACGCCCTGGGCCGTGGTCAGCGCCCAACCGCCGCGATCGCTCATTTCCAGGCGGGCAATGGAGAACCCGAGGGGACGCAGCAACTGGCTGAGCAACTGGTATTGCTGCATCACCTGCTGTTGCGCCCGCTGTGGACCATGCAAGCGGGGCAGATGTTCATAATTCGCCAGCTCCTTTGGCGTAAAAGCCTGTCCCTGGTTGTTCAGCAGCGCTTCGTCGCCCCACCGGGCGATCGGCAGTTGCTCGTCCAGGCGGATCACCACCTGGTCCGGCCACACCCGGCGCACCTCGGCGTGGGCGATCCAGGGCATCTGTTCCAGTTGCCCGCGCATGCCCGCCAGGTCGATGGTGAAGAAGCTCGCCGCCAGATACGGGGAGATCCGCTGCTGCACCGCGCGCTGGCTGATGTAGCTGAGGTCGCCCTCGACACTGACCTTGGCGATCGGCCGGTCGGCGTACGGCAGGATGTACTCGGCGCCGCGATAGGCTCCATAGCCGAGAACGGCCAGCAACAGCGGCCAGGCCAGGTACTTGAGGAAACTGAAGTCGGCTTTCGGCAGGCGCACGCTCAGCGGTTCCTTGGCCACCAGACGGCTGGCGCCGCGCGGCATCGGCTTGCGCGGAGCGCGGCCGAGTCCACCGGGTTGCTGATGACGGAGCAGTACGCCGTTCATGGCTTATCCCCTCGCCTCGCGGCTATCGGCCAGGATCGCCAGCACCAGTTGCTGGAAATCCAGGCCGGCGGCCCGCGCGGCCATAGGCACCAGGCTGTGGTCGGTCATGCCTGGTGCGGTGTTGACTTCAAGCAGCCAGAAACGCCCTTCGGCGTCCTGCATCACGTCCGCCCGCCCCCAGCCCTGGATGCCCAGGGCGTCGCAGGCGCGCGCGGTGAGTTCCTTCAGCTCGCGTTCCTTGGCCTCGTCGAGACCGCAGGGCACCTGGTAGCGGGTATCGCTGGCCAGGTACTTGGCGTCGTAGTCGTAGAAGGTGTGCGGCGTGCCCAGGCGGATCGCCGGCAGCACCTGCCCGCGCAAGGTCGCCACGGTGAATTCCGGGCCGCTGATCCACTGCTCGACCAGCACCTGCGAGTCGTAGCGGGCCGCTTCGCGCCACGCCGCGATCAATTCGTCGAGCCCGCCGACCTTGGCCATGCCGATGCTCGAGCCTTCGTGAGCCGGCTTGACGATCAGCGGGAAACCCAGTCGCTGCGCCGCGTCGCGGCAGTCATCCTCGCTGGCCAGCACCGCGTAGTCCGGGGTCGGCAGGCCGAGGCTGAGCCAGACCCGCTTGGTCCGCAGCTTGTCCATCGCCAGCGCCGAGGCCAGCACGCCGCTGCCGGTGTAGGGAATGCCCGCGCACTCGAGCAGGCCCTGCATGCTGCCATCCTCGCCGCCACGACCGTGGAGAATGATGAAGGCGCGGTCGATCTTCTCCTCGACCAGGCGTTGCAGCAGGTCTTCGCCGACATCGATGCCGAAGGCATCGACCCCGGCGGCCAGCAGGGATTGCAGGACCATCGCGCCGGACTTCAGCGACACCTCGCGCTCGGCGCTCTTGCCACCGAACAGCACGGCGACACGGCCGAACGCCTTGGGATCCTGGGTGCCGTTCAGCAGGCTATCGAGGCAAAGGTTCATGCGCCCTTCCCTCCCTTGCCGGCGAACAGCGGGTTCTTGATCAGTTGCGGGGCCAGGCCGCCGACATCGCCAGCGCCCTGGCAAAGCAGGATGTCGCCAGCGCGCAGCAGCGGCTTGACCAGCGGCGCCAGGTCGGCGTCGCGCTCGAAGTAGATCGGGTCGAGCTGGCCGCGCTGGCGGATGCTGTGGCACAGCTGGCGGCTGTCGGCTCCCGGGATCGGCTCTTCGCCGGCCGGATAGACCTCCATCAACAGCAGCACGTTGGCTTCGCCCAGCACCTGCACGAAGTCTTCGTACAGGTCGCGGGTACGGGTATAGCGATGCGGCTGGTAGACCATCACCAGGCGACGCTCCGGCCAACCGCCACGGATCGCCTTGATCACCGCGGCGACTTCGCGCGGATGGTGGCCGTAGTCGTCCACCAGCATCACGCTGCCACCCTCGACCTGCAGCTCGCCGTAGACCTGGAAGCGCCGGCCCACGCCCTGGAAGCCGGACAGCCCCTGGACGATGGCTTCGTCGGAGATGCCCTCGTCGGTAGCGATGACGATGGTCGCCAGGGAATTCAGCACGTTGTGCAGGCCGGGCATGTTCACCGAGACGTCCAGCGGCTCGCGCTCCGGGCGCAACACGGTGAACCAGGTGCGCATGCCTTCCTGGCGGATGTTGATCGCGCGCACGTCGGCGTCTTCGCTGAGGCCGTAGGTCACGGTCGGGCGGGCGATCTGCGGGAGGATCTCGCGCACCACCGGGTCATCCACGCACATCACTGCCAGTCCGTAGAACGGCAGGTTGTGGAGGAACTCGACGAAGGTCTTCTTCAGCTTGTTGAAGTCGCCGCCGTAGGTCGCCATATGGTCGGCGTCGATATTGGTGACCACCGCGACCATCGGTTGCAGGTGCAGGAAGCTGGCGTCGCTCTCGTCGGCCTCGGCCACCAGGTAGCGGCTGGCGCCAAGCTGGGCGTTGGTCCCGGCGGCGTTCAGCCGGCCGCCGATGACGAAGGTCGGGTCCAGGCCGCCGGCGGCGAACACCGAGGCGATCAGGCTGGTAGTGGTGGTCTTGCCGTGGGTGCCGGCTACCGCGATGCCGTGCCGGTAGCGCATCAGTTCGGCGAGCATCTCCGCACGCGGCACCACCGGAATCCGCCGTTCCAGGGCCGAGGCCACTTCCGGGTTGGCCCGGTTGATGGCACTCGACACCACCAGCACGTCGGCACCGTCGGCGTTTTCCGCCTGGTGGCCGATGAAGATCTGCGCGCCGAACTTCTCCAGGCGCTCGGTCACCGCCGAGGCCTTGAGGTCCGAGCCGGATACCTCGTAGCCGAGGTTCAGCAGCACTTCGGCGATCCCGCACATGCCGGCGCCGCCGATGCCGACGAAATGGATACGGCGGATACGGCGCATGGTCCGGGTGACGCCATTCGGTTCTTTAACCACGGGCCACCTCCAGGCAGGCATCGACCACCGTCCGGGTAGCCTCGGGTTTCGCCAGGCTGCGTGCCTGGTCTGCCATGGAGCGCAGGGTTTCGGGATGCATCAGGACCTCGGACAGCTGCGCGGCCAGTTCGGCCGCGCCGGTAGACTTTTGCGGCAGCAGGCGGCCGGCGCCGCTGCGTACCAGGAATTCGGCATTGCGGGTCTGGTGATCGTCGATCGCGTGAGGCAACGGCACCAGGAAGGCGGGTAATCCCGCCGCCGTCAGCTCGCTGACGGTCAGCGCGCCGGCGCGGCAGATCACCAGGTCGGCCCAGGCATAGGCCGCGGCCATATCGCTGATGAAGGGCGCGACGTCCGCTTCGACCGCCACTGTGCGATAACGCTCGGCGGTAATCTCGGCATGCTGACGACCGGCCTGATGGCGGATTGCCGGACGGATTTCCAGCGGCACCTGCGCCAGGGCCTCTGGCAACAGCTTGTTCAGCGGTTCCGCGCCAAGGCTGCCGCCGAGCACCAGCAGATTGACCCGACGGCCGGTCAGCGGCGCGCGGGCATGCGCGTCGAGGAACAGCTCGCCGCGCACCGGATTGCCGGTGGTCAGACGCTTGTCGCTGGCCGGGAAGGTATCCGGGAATGCCTCGCAGACGCGCCTGGCGATCGGCGCCAGGCTGCGGTTGGCGGTGCCGGCCACGGCGTTCTGCTCGTGGATCACCAGCGGCACGCCATTGAGGCGCGCGGCCAGGCCGCCCGGGCCGGTGACATAGCCACCCAGGCCGAGCACGCAGACCGGCCTCAGCTGGCGGATCACCCGCAGCGCCTGGAACAGCGACTTGAGCAGTTCCAGCGGCGCCTTGACCAGCGACTTCAGGCCCTTGCCGCGCAGCCCGCTGACCTGGATCAGGTGCAACGGCAGGCCGGCCTTGGGTACCAGGTCATTCTCGATGCCGCGCGGCGTCCCCAGCCAGTGCACGGCATAGCCGCGCGCCTGGAACTCCCGCGCACAGGCGAGCGCCGGGAACACGTGTCCGCCGGTGCCACCCGCCATGATCAGGACATTACCTTTCATCGGCAAAGTCCTCTTCGTTGAACTCATATTCCTCGCTACCCAGGTGGGTTCGCCGTTCCCATTCGATGCGCAGCAACATCCCCAGACAGGCACAGCAGATCACCAGCGAACTGCCGCCGTAGCTGAGGAACGGCAGGGTCAGGCCCTTGGTCGGCAGCAGGCCGACGTTCACCCCGATGTTGATCAGGAACTGGCCGATCCAGAGGAAGGCCAGGCCGTAGGCCACGTAGGCGGAGAAGAACTGCTTGGCCTGCTCGGCCCAGATGCCGATGTACAGCGCGCGCAGGCTGACGAACACGAACAGGGCGACGGTCGCCAGGGCGCCGACGATGCCCAGCTCCTCTGCAAGCACGGCGAAGACGAAGTCGGTGTGCGCCTCCGGCAGGTAGAACTGCTTCTGGATGCTGTTGCCCAGTCCCATGCCCAACCAGCCGCCGCGGCCGAAGGCGATCAGCGCCTGGCTCAACTGATAGCCGGCGCCGAACTGGTCGGCCCAGGGGTCGGTGAAGTTGGTCAGACGCGCCATCCGGTAGGGCTGGGTCTGGATCAGCAGGACCACCGCGCCGACCGCCAGCAGCACCATCAGGCCGAAGCGGAACAGCCCCACCCCGCCGAGGAACAGCATGGCCGCGGCAGCGCCCATCATTACCACGGTGGCGCCGAAGTCCGGCTCGCGCAGCAGCAGGCCGGCCATCGGCAGCAACACCACGAAGGGCTTGAAGAAGCCCATCCAGCTTTCCCGGACCTCCTGCTGGCGGCGGATCAGGTAGCCGGCCATGAAGATCACCACGCAGACCTTGGCGATCTCCGAAGGCTGGATGTTGAACAGGCCGAAGCCGATCCAGCGCATCGAGCCGTTCACCTCGCGGCCGATACCGGGGGTGATCACCAGCACCAGCAGGCCGAAGGCGACCAGCAACAGCTTCCAGCCCCAACGCTGCCAGGTGGCCATCGGGACCATCATGGTCAGGCCGCAGGAAATCAGGCCGATCACCAGGTAGATCAGGTGACGGACGGAGAAGTACAGCGGGTTGCCCGACTGCGCCGCCGCCACCTCGGAAGAGGCGGAAGTCACCATCACCAGGCCGAGGCCGAGCAGCGCCAGGCAACCCGCCAGCAGCGGGAAGTCCAGGTCGATGCCGTGCCGGCTCAACAGCGGCGACGGGAAGGGGCGCAACACCGACAGCATCACGCTAGCTCCTCTACGGCTTTGGCGAACAGGCGTCCGCGTTCTTCGAAGTTCTTGAACATGTCCAGGCTCGCGCAGGCCGGCGACAACAGCACCGCATCGCCTTCGCGGGCCAGCTCGGCGGCCTGCCGGACTGCTTCGTCCAGCGTTGCGACGCGCACCAGCGGTACCGCGTTGCCCAGTGCCTGGGCAATCAGCCCGGCGTCACGGCCAAGCAGTACCACCGCCCGGCAGAAGCGCGCGACCGGCTCGCGCAGGTCATGGAAATCGGCGCCCTTGCCGTCTCCGCCGGCGAGCAGCACCAGCTTGCCGTCGATGTCGGCACCCAGCCCCTCGATCGCCGCCAGGGCGGCGCCGACGTTGGTGGCCTTGGAATCGTCGTAGTAGCTCACGCCCTGCCGCTCGCGTACCCACTGGCAGCGATGAGCCAGGCCGGAAAACGCCTTCAGCGCGCCGAGCATGGCGTCGAACGGCAGGCCGGCCGCATGGCCCAGCGCCAGCGCGGCGAGCGCGTTGGAATAGTTGTGGGCGCCACGGATCTTCAGTTCGCCAACCGGCAGCAGCTTGTCGAACTGGAACGCCAGCCACTTCTGGCCGTCTTCCTCGATCAGGCCGAAAGCCTTGAAGTCCGGCTTGTTCAGGCCGAACGACCAGCACGGCACGGTATCGGCGATCAGCGGTCGGGTCAGGGCATCGGCGCGATTCACCACGACCTGGCGGGCACCGCGGAAGATCCGGTGCTTGGCCAGGTGGTAGTCAGCCATGCCGTCGTAGCGATCCATATGGTCTTCGCTGACGTTCAGCACGGTCGCCACCTCGGCGTTGAGGCGATCGCAGGTTTCCAGCTGGAAGCTCGACAGCTCCAGCACGTACAGCTCGATGTCGTCGGCCAGCAGGTCGAGCGCCGGGGTGCCGAGGTTGCCGCCGACGGCGACACGCTTGTCCGCGGCCACCGCCATTTCGCCCACCAGGGTGGTCACGGTGCTCTTCGCGTTGGAACCGGTGATGGCGACGATCGGGGCCTTCGCCTCGCGGGCGAAGAGATCGATGTCACCGGAGATGCGCACGCCTTTCGCGGCGGCCTGTACCAGCGCAGGGGTGCGCAGCGACAAGCCGGGGCTGACATAGAGTTCGCGGGCGGAGCAGAGGAACTCGGCGTCGAGTTCGCCGCAACGCACTTCCACCTGCGGATACTGGGCACGCAGGGTGGCCAGCTCCGGCGGGTTCTCTCGGGTATCGACCACGGCGAAAGGCAAGCCGCGGCGCGCCAGGTAGCGCACCAGGGACATGCCGCTCTTGCCGAGGCCGACAACGATGCGGAAGTGGTCGGAGGCGATCAGGCTCATGCTCTCTTCGTCCTCAACGCAGCTTCAAGGTGGCGAGGCCGATCAGCACCAGGATCACGGTGATGATCCAGAAGCGCACGATCACGCGCGGCTCCGGCCAGCCTTTCAGTTCGAAATGGTGATGGATCGGCGCCATACGGAAGACGCGGCGTCCGGTCAGCTTGAAGGAAGCGACCTGGATCATCACCGAGAGGGTTTCCATGACGAACACCCCACCCATGATGAACAGCACGATCTCCTGGCGCACGATCACCGCGATGGTGCCCAGCGCGGCGCCCAGCGCCAGCGCGCCGACGTCGCCCATGAAGACCTGCGCCGGATAGGTGTTGAACCAGAGGAAGCCGAGGCCGGCGCCGACCAGCGCGGCGCAGAACACGATCAGCTCGCCGGCGCCCGGTACGTTGGGAATCAGCAGGTACTCGGCGAACTTCACGTTGCCCGACAGGTAGCAGAAGATGCCCAGCGCGCCGGCAACCATTACCGTCGGCATGATCGCCAGGCCGTCGAGACCGTCGGTGAGGTTCACCGCATTGCTCGAACCGACGATGACGAAGTAGGTCAGGACCACGAAGAAGATGCCCAACTGGATCTCGACGCTCTTCAGCATCGGCACGATCAGGGTGGTCTCGATCGGGGTTTCGGCAGTCATATAGAGGAACACGGCGGCGCCGATGCCGAACACCGACTGCCAGAAGTACTTCCAGCGGCTCGGCAGGCCGCGGGAGTTCTTCTCGATCACCTTGCGGTAGTCGTCCACCCAGCCGATGGCACCGAACAGCAGGGTAACGACCAGCACCACCCACACGTAGCGGTTGGAAAGATCCGCCCACAGCAGCGTGCTGATGGCGATGGCGGTAAGGATCAGGGCGCCGCCCATGGTCGGGGTGCCCTTCTTCGACAGGTGCGACTGCGGACCGTCGTTGCGCACGGCCTGGCCGATCTGGCGGATCTGCAAGGTACGGATCATCCAGGGCCCCAGCCACAGCGACAGCGACAGCGCGGTGAGCACGCTGAGAATGCCGCGCAGGGTCAGGTACTGGAAGACGCCGAAGCCCTTGTAGAACTGTTGCAGGTATTCGGCCAGCAGCAGGAGCATTAGTGACTCTCCTCGGAGGAACCGCACAGCGCCGCGACGACTTTGTCCATCGCCGCGCTGCGGGAACCCTTGATCAAAATGGTGGTTGTCGGTTGTTCGGTGGCCAGCGCGCCGATCAGGCTGGCCTGGTCGGCGAAGTGCCGGCCCGTGGCGCCGAACGCCTGTACGGCGTGGGCCATCAGCGGTCCGACCGCATAGAGCGCGGACACCTTGCCAGCGGCGTAGGCGCCCACCTCGCGGTGGGCCTGCTCGGCCCAGGAACCGAGTTCGCCCATGTCTCCGAGGACCAGGACGGTGCGCCCGGAAAAGCCGCTCAGTATATCAATCGCCGCCAGCATTGACGCGGGGTTGGCGTTGTAGCTGTCGTCTATCACACGCAGCCCGCTGGCGGTCAGTTGCGCTACCGCGCGGCCCTTGACCGGCTGCAGCGCCTGCAGCCCGGCGACGATCCCATCCAGCGGCACGCCCAGTGCATGGGCGGCAGCGGCGGCAGCCAGGGCATTGGCGACATTGTGCCGCCCCAGCAGGTTGAGCTGGACCTGCGCTTCACCCGCTACGCCCTGCAGCCTGAAGCCCATGCAGCCGCGCGCATCGCGCTGCAGATCGGCGGCGCGGAAATCGGCCTGGGGCCGGTCGAGGGAGAAAGTCAGCAACGGACGGCCGCTGGCGCGGGCCTTCCAGGTGTCGAAGGCCTTGTCGTCCAGGTTCAGCACGGCGGTGCCGTCGGCGGCCAGCCCTTCGAGTATCTCGCCCTTCGCCTCGACGATCTTCTCCGGTCCGCCGAACTCGCCGACATGGGCGGTGCCGGCATTGGTGATGATCGCCACGTGGGGGCGGGTCAGCTCGACCGTGTAGGCGATCTCGCCGATGCGCGAGGCGCCCAGTTCGATCACTGCGCTACGGTGCTGCGGCGCCAGTTGCAGCAGGGTCAGCGGTACGCCGAGGTCGTTGTTCAGATTGCCACGGGTAGCCAGCACCGACTCGGCATCGCCGGCCTGGGTACGCAGGATGCTGGCGAGCATCTCCTTGACCGTGGTCTTGCCGCTGGAGCCCGTCATGGCCGCCAGCGGGCCGGTGAACTTGCGCCGGTTCAGCGCGCCCAGTCGCCCCAGGGCCGCACGGGTATCGCGTACCAGCAATTGCGGCAGGGGCGCGTCGGCGACTTCGCGCTCCACCAGCGCAGCCACCGCGCCCTTGGCGGCAACCTCGGAGAGATAGTCGTGGCCGTCGAAACGCGGCCCACTCAGGGCAATGAACAGTTGGCCGGGCCCGATGGCGCGACTGTCGGTGGAAACCGCCGAAAAGACGGCGTCCTCGCCGATCAGGCGGGCGTCCAGCGCGACCGTCAACTGGCTGAGGCGAAGAGGCTCAAGCATGCGGCACCTCCCAGGCGGCCAGGGCGCGCTCGGCCTGCTCGATGTCGGAGAACGGATGGCGTACGCCGTCGATCTCCTGATAATCCTCGTGACCCTTGCCAGCCAGGAGCACCACGTCATCCACCGCAGCGGAAGCGATCAGATGGGCGATCGCCTCACCGCGCGACGGCAGGAAGGTAACCTTGTCAGCGGCAGCGAAGCCTTTGCGGATATCGGCGATGATCGCCGCACTGGCCTCGGTGCGCGGGTTGTCGTCGGTGACCAGCACCCCATCCGCCAGGCGTTCGGCGATCGCAGCCATCAGCGGACGCTTGCCGGCATCGCGATCGCCGCCGCAGCCGAACAGGCACAGCAGGCGCGCGGCCGCGTGCGGACGCAGGGCCTCCAGGACTTTTTCCAGGGCGTCGGGAGTATGCGCGTAGTCCACCACCACCAGCGGCTTGTCGCCGCCTCCCAGGCGCTGCATGCGGCCGACCGGCCCCTGCAGTTGCGGCAAGGTGCGGAGGATATCGCCCAAGGGATAACCCAGGCCAAGCAACGCACCGACCGCCGCCAGCAGGTTGCTCAGGTTGAAGCGGCCGAGCAATGGGCTGCGCAGCAGGCCCTCGCCGTGCGGAGTGACCAGTGCCGCCTCGATGCCGGCGTCGCCGAAGCGCGCTTCGCGGCAATAGAGGAACGCCGAGCTGTCGGTGAGGCTGTAGGTGATCAGCTCCGAGTCCTGTTCCTCGCCGGCCAGTCGACGGCCGAAATCGTCGTCCAGGTTGATCACCCGGCAGCGCAGGCCCGGCCAGGCGAACAGCTTGGCCTTGGCGGCGGCATAGGCTTCCATCGAACCGTGATAGTCGAGGTGGTCGCGGGACAGATTGGTGAACACCGCGATATCGAAACCGAGCGCCGCCACGCGGCCCTGGTCGAGGCCGTGGGAAGACACTTCCATCGCTACCGCGCGGGCGCCGGCCTGCTTCAGCGTGGCCAGCGTGGCTTGCACCGCAAGCGGGTCCGGCGTGGTGTGCCGGCCGCTCTCCAGGGCGCCGTAGAAACCGGTGCCGAGGGTGCCGACGATGCCGCAGCGCTCGCCGAGCAGATCCAGGGCCTGGGCCACCAGTTGGCTGACGCTGGTCTTGCCGTTGGTGCCGGTGACGCCGATCAGGTCCAGCCCGCGGCTCGGCTCGCCGTAGAAACGCCCGGCGACCGCCGACAGTTGCGCGGCCAGCCCCTTCACCGCGATCAGCGGCGCATCGCTGGGCGGAAGATCTCCGGCGCCTTCCGCCTCGTAAGCCACGGCAGCCGCACCCTTGGCCAGGGCATCGGCGATGTGCGCACGACCATCCTGGCGCCCGCCCGGCACCGCCAGGAACAGGTCGCCCGGACGAACGCCGCGGCTATCCAGGGTCAACTCGCGGATCAGCAGATCGCGCTCGGCCTGGGGAAACAGTTGGTTCAGGCTCATAGGCATCAGCCACGCCCTCCTTTTGCGGGCGCAGCATTGACCTGCTGCTGTTCGGTGGCCGTCGGCAGGTTATCCGGCGGCACGTTCATCAGGCGCAGCGCGCCAGCCATGACCTTGCTGAACACCGGCGCCGACACCAGGCCGCCGAAGTAGCCCGCCTTGCTCGGCTCGTCGATCACCACGACCATCGCGATGCGCGGATCGGTGGCCGGGGCGAAACCGGCGAACAGCGAGCGATAGGCGTTTTCCCGGTAGCCCTTGGTGCCGACCGAGACCTTGCGCGCGGTCCCGCTCTTGCCGGCGGCATGGTAACCCGGCACCTGGGCGCGGAACACCCCGCCCTGGGCCTCGACCACTTGTTGCAACATGCCCTGCACGGTGGAAGCCACTTCCGGCGAAATCACCTGCACGCCATCCGGCACGCGGTCGACTCGGGTCATGCTCAGCGGCACGCTCTTGCCGTCGTTGGCCAGGGCCGCATAGGCATGCGCCAACTGGATCGCGGTTACCGAGAGACCGTAGCCGTAGGCCAGGGTCGCGGTTTCCGCCTTCGGCCACTTGCGGTGGTTGGGCAGGTTGCCGACGCGCTCGCCGGGGAAGCCCAACCCCGTGTCCTGCCCAAGGCCGACCTGTTGCATGACCGAGTAGATGGATTCGGCGCCGATGTCGAAGGCGATCTTGCTGATGCCGACGTTGCTCGACTTGATCAGGATGCCGGTGAGATCGAGTTGCCGCGAATTGCGCGATACGTCGCGAATGGTGTAGCGGCCGATCTGCAGGGTGCCCGGGTAGACGTCGACGATATCGCTGGGTTTCCAACGCCCGCTGGCCAGCGCCGCGCTCATCGAGAACGGTTTGACCGTCGAGCCCGGCTCGAACACGTCGATCATCGCCCGGTTGCGCATGGCCGCCGGCTGCAGGTTACGACGATTGTTCGGGTTGTAGGTCGGCTGGTTGGTCATGGCCAGGATCTCCCCGGTCTTCACGTCCATGATCACCAGGCTGCCGGCCTTGGCGCCGTTCTCCAGCAGAGCGTTGCGCAGTTCGCGATGAGCCAGGTACTGCAGGCGCAGGTCGATGGACAGCGCCAGGGTCTTGCCCGGCTTGGCATTCTTGGTGACCTGCACGTCCTTGATCACGCGGCCACGGCGATCCTTGAGCACCTGGCGCTTGCCCGGCACGCCGGCCAGCCATTCGTCGAAAGCCAGCTCGATACCTTCGCGACCGCGGTCGTCGACATCGGTGAAGCCGACCGCATGGGCCACCACTTCGCCAGCCGGGTAAAAACGCCGAAACTCCTCGATGGAGTACACGCCGGGCACCTTCAGGGCGATCACGCCTTCGCCCTGCTCCGGGGTCAGCCCACGGACCAGATAGATGAACTCGCGCTCGGCGTTCTGCTCGATGCGGTCGGCGAACAGCTTGGTATCCTGCCCGAGCGCCGCCGCCAGTTGCGGCCAGCGTTCCTTGGCGGTCATCAGCTCCTTGGGGTTGGCCCACAGGGTGGTGACCGGGGTGCTCACCGCCAGCGGTTCGCCGTTGCGGTCCGTGATCAGGCCCCGGTGCGCAGGGATGGCGATATGCCGCACGCTACGCGCGTCGCCCTGGCCCTTGAGGAAGTCATGGTCGATCACGTGCAGGTCGACGATTCGCCAGACGATGGCGCCGACCATCGCCAGTAGCAGGCCGACGATCACGCAGAACCGCCATGGGTAGAGGGCGCCCTGGAAATAATTCAGTTTCATGGCGCCACCATCCTGACCTCGGCCGGGTCGGGAACGCGCATGCGCAACTGTTCCACCGCCAGGCTTTCGATGCGGCTATGGGCGGTCCAGGTGCTCTGCTCGAGAATCAACCGGCCCCACTCGGCCTGCGCCTTGTCGCGCACGCTCAGCTCGGAATACAGCGAGTTGAGCAGTTGCCGGTTCCAGTAGGTGCTGTAGGCCACGGCAATCGCCGAGAGCAGCAGACCTATATAAAGCAGCAACATGAGGAAGCTGCCGGTAGGCAGGCGCTTGACGAAGAGACGGCTCATCTCAGCTTCTCCGCCACGCGCATGACCGCGCTGCGCGAGCGCGGGTTGGCCTTGAGTTCTTCTTCCGAAGCGTACTGCGGCTTGCCCAGCAGCTTCAGGCGCGGCTCGAAGACCTTGGAACGGATCGGCAGGTCGCGTGGCAGGTTGTCCGCCTCGCCCTTGGCGTGCTTGCGCATGAACAGCTTGACGATGCGGTCTTCCAGGGAATGGAAACTGATCACCACCAGGCGGCCGCCGACGGCCAGCGATTCGAGCGCGGCGTCAAGGCCACGCTCGAGATCGCCCAGCTCATTGTTCACATGGATGCGCAGGCCCTGGAATGCGCGGGTCGCCGGATTCTTGCCCTTCTCCCAGGCGGGGTTGGCAACCGTGATCACTTCGGCCAGATCGGCGGTCCGTTCGAACGGCCGCTCCTGACGGCGCTGCACGATGGCGCGGGCCATTCGCTTGGCGAAGCGCTCTTCGCCATATTCCTTGAAGACCCGGGCGATTTCCTCTTCGGTGGCGTTGGCGATGAACTCCGCTGCGCTGATGCCCTGGCCGGGATTCATGCGCATGTCCAGCGGACCATCGTTGAGGAAGCTGAAGCCGCGCTCGGGATCGTCGAGTTGCGGCGACGACACGCCAAGGTCGAGCAGGACGCCATCGACCCGACCTTCGAGACCGCGTGCGCGCACCTCATCGCCCAGTTCGGCGAACGAGCGCTGCACAATGACGAAGCGGCCGTCTTCGGCCGCCAATGCTTTTCCTGTCTGGATGGCCTGGGGATCTTTGTCGAATCCGAGCAGGCGTCCCCCGGTGCCCAGTTTCTCGAGCAAGGCTCGACTATGGCCCCCTCTTCCGAAGGTACCGTCCAGATAGCAGCCGTCCTCCCGCGGGGCCAGTGCGGAAACGGCCTCCTCGAGCAGAACGGTGATATGGCGGTAGGTGGCATTCATAGTCAAAGGATCAGATCGCGTAGTTCGTCCGGCAGCCCACCGGGTTGTTTGATTGCCGCCAGGTCGGCTTCAGCCATGGCGTTCCAGGCATCCTCATCCCACAACTGAAACTTGTTCAGTTGCCCCACCAGCATCGCCCGCTTGTCCAGCTTGGCGTACTCGCGCAGGCGCGGCGGAATCAGGAAACGCCCGTTTCCGTCCAGTTCCAGATCGACGGCATTACCGATCAGCAGCCGCTGCAGGCGCCGCGTTTCTTCTCGCAAAGAAGGCAGCTCGCGCAGCTTGGCTTCGATCAGTTCCCATTCGGGCAAGGGGTAAACGGTGAGGCAGGGGTCGACCGCGTCGATAGTGACGATGAGCTGGCCGGCACAACGCGAAACGAGCTCGTCACGATACCGACTCGGCATCGCGAGGCGCCCTTTGGCGTCGAGACTTATGGCATTAGCTCCGCGAAACACGTCAGCGCTTCCCCTGTGGTTGGCTTTCCATGCCAATTGATCCCACTTTTACCCACTTCATACCACTTCTGCACACTATAGAAATCCACACTCCCCACCGTCAAGGCGCGTCAGAAGTGAAAAATCCTTACAGGACGGAGATTTAGCGTGCTTTTGGAAGGTTGCGGAGCGCTTTTAGAAGTAAAAGAGATGACAAAACACAATAAGTCCAAAGTCTTAGCCTTCGAACTTAAAGTGATTTATCAAGAGTTGCGGCTTTTCGCTTTTGCGACGGACGGATAAAACCGGGAAAAAGCGAAGAGAGTGGGAAGAAGTGGGAGAGTCGATCTATAAGCCGGGTTCTGTCGAGGACAGCCATTCCTCTGGGACGCACATCACTGTACGCCTCAAGCGACCTACCCGAATCCAACGCGGGCCGCGCCAATGGATTCCTATTTGGTCTTGCTCCGAGTGGGGTTTACCTAGCCACGCACTGTTGCCAGCCGTGCGGTGCGCTCTTACCGCACCTTTTCACCCTTACCGGCGCTGTTGCGCTTAGGCGGTTATTTTCTGTGGCACTTTCCGTAGGCTCGCGCCTCCCAGGCGTTACCTGGCACTCTGCCCTATGGAGCCCGGACTTTCCTCCACCGCGCTATTGCGCGACAGCGACTGTCCAATCGACTCTCCGCCGACAAGGTTAGCGGGAGCAGGCGCGAAGAACAAGCTCAACTCTTCCCTTGGCGCTGCAAAGCCTGTTGATACAAAAGGTTTTTTCGCACCCCGGTGATTTCCGCCGCCAGCGCCGCGGCTTTCTTCAACGGCAGCTCGGCAAGCAGCAGGTCGAGCACCCTGAGCGCCTCTGCACCGATCGACTCCTCGCCTTCCGGCGCCTGCCACCCCGCCACCAGCACAACGCACTCGCCGCGCTGCTGGTTGCTGTCCGACGCGACCCAATCGTGCAGTTCGGCCAACGGCAGGCTGCGAATGGTCTCGAAGGTCTTGCTCAGCTCCCGCGCCAGCACCGCACGGCGCTCCCCGCCGAACACGTCGCGCATGTCCGCCAGGCTTTCCAGCAGACGATGGGGCGCCTCGTAGAAAATCAGCGTGCGTGGCTCTTCCTGTACCGCCTGGAGGCGGCTGCGTCGTCCCGCAGCCTTGGCGGGCAGGAAACCTTCGAAGATGAACCGGTCCGACGGCAATCCCGCCGCCGACAGCGCCGCGATCAGCGCGCAGGAGCCCGGCACCGGGACCACCCGGATACCCAGCGCCTGTGCCTGGCGCACCAGGTGGAAGCCGGGATCGGAAATCAGCGGGGTACCGGCGTCCGAGATCAGCGCGACGTCCTCCCCCCCCTGCAGCCGGGAGATGAAGCGCCCGCCCTCCTCGCGTTCGTTGTGCTCGTGGCAGGCCGCCAATGGCGTCTCGATGCCGAAGTGCTGGAACAGCCGGATCGAATGGCGGGTATCCTCCGCAGCCACCAGGGCCACCTCCCGCAGCACCCGCAGGGCGCGCGGGGTGATGTCGTCGAGATTGCCGATCGGGGTCGCCACTACGAACAGAGTGCCTGCTGACACGAAAATACCTCGGGAGCTATCTGAAAAGGCGGCATTGTATCGCGATTCAGGGTGCCGCCATCGCACCCGAGGCGGGCCTCCGGTACAATCGGCGACTCTTCGTGAATGCGCCATGAGAAGCCCTATATGATCGCTTGCCTGCGTCCGCTTTCTGCTCTGATCCTGGCCGGTCTGCTGACCGCCTGCGCGACCTCGTCCAATTCCGGACTGGGCGAACTTCCCCGTACGCCGAATGCCAGCATCGAGCAGTTGTTGCAACAGGCCAGCCAGAGCAAGCCCGAGGAAGCGGCGCTGCTGCGCCTCTCGGCAGCGGACCTTGCCTACCAGCAGAAGGACCTCGCCAGGTCCACCGCCATCCTGGGACAGATCCCGCTGGAAAGCCTGAAGCCGGCCCAGCAGGTCTTCGCCAGCACCCTGAACGCCGAACTGGCCCTCGCCCGCAGCAAGCCCAAGGCCGCCCTGCAGGCATTGCAGCATCCGAGCATGCAGCATCTCAGCGAACTGCCGGTGACCCAGCAGGTTCGTACCCAGCGCGCCAAGGCCCAGGCCCTCGCCGCCGACGGCCAGGTCCTTGCCGCAGCCAAGGAGCGCATCTACTTCGCACCGCTGCTCGAGGGCCCGGCGGTGATCGAGAACCAGGAAAAGATCTGGACCCTGGTCAGCCGCCTGCCGGTCGACCAGTTGCAACCGAGCGCCAACGAAGGCGACCTCAGCGGCTGGCTGACCCTGGCACGCATCACCAAGACCTCGCCGACCCTGCAGCAACAGCAGGCCAGCATCGAGAGCTGGCAACAGCAGAACCCCGAGCACCCGGCGGCCAAGCACTTGCCGGCGGCGCTGGAGAAACTCAAGACGCTGTCCCAGCAGCCGCTGACCCGCATCGCCCTCCTGCTACCCCAGCAGGGGCAGTTGGCCAACGTCGCCCGGGCCCTGCAGGACGGCTTCCTCGCCGCCCACTTCCAGGCCCAGCAGGCCGGCCAGAACCCTCCTTCGATCAAACTCTACGACAGTACCCAGGTGCGCTCGCTAGATGACTTCTACCGCCAGGCCCAGGCCGATGGCGTCGAACTGGTCGTCGGTCCACTGGAGAAGCCGCTGGTCAAGCAACTCGCCAGCCGCGAGCAACTACCGATCACCACCCTCGCACTCAACTACAGCGACAACAGCCAGGAAGGCCCGGCGCAGCTGTTCCAGTTCGGCCTCGCCGCCGAGGACGAAGCGCGCGCGGTGGCCAGCCGGGCCTGGGGCGACGGCATGCGCCGGGCCGTGGCGCTGGTGCCGCGCGGCGAATGGGGCGACCGCGTGCTGGCCGCCTTCAGCCAGAGCTGGCAGTCCGCGGGCGGCAGCCTGATCGCCGCCGAGCATGTCGACCAGCCGGTACAACTGGCGCAACAGATCGCCGACCTGCTGCAACTGCGCCAGAGCGAAGGCCGCGCCCAGCGCCTGCAGGGCGCCCTCGGCAGCCAGATCGCCACCCAGCCGTCGCGCCGCCAGGACATCGACTTCGTGTTCCTCGCCGCCACCCCGCAGCAGGCCCGCCAGATCAAGCCGACCCTGGCCTTCCAGTACGCCGGCGACCTTCCGGTCTACGCCACTTCGCACCTCTACACCGGGACCAACAACCCGACCCAGGACCAGGACCTCAACGGCATCCGCTTCTGCGAGACCCCGTGGCTGCTCAACCCCAGCGACCCGACCCGCCAGCAGGTCGCCGCCCAATGGCCCCAGGCCAACGGCAGCATGGGCCGCCTCTACGCCATGGGCGTCGACGCCTACCGCCTCGCTCCGCGACTGCCTGAACTGAAGGCCGTGCCGAGCCTGCAGATCGACGGCCTGACCGGTACCCTGAGCCTGAATCCGACCCAACGTATCGAACGCCAGTTGCAATGGGCCGAGTTCCGCAATGGCCAGGTCCAGCCGCTGGGGACCAGCAGCTTTTGACCGATAGGGAAAGCTCCCGGGACAAGGGGCGCCAGGCCGAGGAACTGGCCTGCGCCCATCTACGGCGACAGGGCCTTGCCACACTTGGCAAGAATTGGACCTGTCGCCGCGGAGAGCTCGATCTGGTCATGCTCGACGGCGATACAGTAGTATTCGTCGAAGTCCGCTCCCGCCGGCATCGCGCCTGGGGCGGAGCCCTGGAGAGCATCGACGCGCGCAAGCGGCAACGCCTGATTCTCTCCGCCGAACTTTTTCTGCAACAGGAGGCGCGCTGGGCCAAACGCCCCTGTCGCTTCGATGTGGTCACCGTCGATACCAGCGACGGACAATCACCACCGCGACTGGACTGGATTCAGAACGCATTCGACGCCTGATCAGCCGCCCCACCGAAGGTCATTACCGATGGACATGCAACACCGTATCCGCCAGCTCTTCCAGGCCAGCATCGAGACCAAGCAGCAGGCCCTGGAAGTACTGCCTCCCTATATCGAGCAAGCCAGCCTGGTGATGGTCAATGCGCTGCTCAACGAGGGCAAGATCCTCTCCTGCGGCAATGGCGGCTCGGCCGGCGATGCCCAGCACTTCTCCTCCGAACTGCTCAACCGCTTCGAGCGCGAACGTCCGAGCCTGCCGGCCGTGGCCCTGACCACCGACAGCTCGACCATCACCTCGATCGCCAACGACTACAGCTACAACGAAGTCTTCTCCAAGCAGATCCGCGCCCTGGGCCAGCCGGGCGACGTCCTGCTGGCGATTTCCACCAGCGGCAATTCGGCCAACGTGATCCAGGCCATCCAGGCTGCCCACGACCGCGAGATGCTGGTGGTCGCCCTGACCGGCCGCGACGGTGGCGGCATGGCTTCGCTGCTGCTGCCGGAAGACGTGGAGATCCGCGTTCCTTCCAAGATCACCGCACGCATTCAGGAAGTCCACCTGCTGGCCATCCACTGCCTCTGCGACCTGATCGACCGCCAACTGTTCGGGAGTGAAGAATGAGCCGTACCGCCTTCGTCGCCGCCACCCTGGCCCTGAGCCTGGCCCTGGGAGGCTGCAGCAGTTTCCTCAGCGCCACCCGGGACAAACCGATCGACGACGATCGCGGGACCCGAACCATCGGCAGCAAGATCGACGACTCGCTGATCGAGACCAAGGCCGCGGTGAACATCGCCAAGGCCGATCCGGCCCTGGACAAGGACTCTCACATCGTCGTGGTCAGCTACAACGGCATCGTGCTGATCGCCGGCCAGACCCCGCGCGCCGACCTCAAGAGCAAGGCCGAGCAGGCCGCACGCACGGTGCAGAAGGTCAAGAACGTGCATAACGAACTGCAGGTGACCTCGCCCTCCTCCCTGCTCGCCCGCAACAACGACGCCTGGATCACCACCAAGCTGAAGACCCAGATGCTCAGCGATCCCAACGTGCCCTCGTCGCGGATCAAGGTGGTCACCGAGAACGGCATCGTCTACATGATGGGCCTGGTCAACCAGCAGGAAGCCGCCCAGGCTGTCCGCGTCGCCCAGGGCGTCGACGGGGTGCAGAAGATCGTCAAGCTGTTCGAATACATAAACTGAAGAACAGCGAACGAAAAAAGGCGATCCTTCGATCGCCTTTTTCATTGCTAGCCGTTTACTTGACCACCTTCAGGGATGGCCTGCCACTGGGACGCGGCGGCTCATCGGACGGTCCGCCATCGTCATCGCCCGGCTCGTCGTCCACCGGACCCGGCTGCTCCAGATCGAAGACCATGCCCTGTCCGTTTTCCCGGGCGTAGATGGCCATTACCGCCAGCGCTGGAATGTACAGGCTCTGCGCCACGCCGCCGAAACGCCCCTCGAAGCTGACCGCCTCGTTGTCCATGTGCAGATGCCGCACGGCAGAGGGCGAGACATTGAGCACGATCTGCCCATCGCTGGCATAACCCGGAGGCACCTTTACCCCGGCGAACTCTGCGTTCACCAGGATATGTGGCGTGCAATCGTTGTCGACGATCCATTCATAGAGCGCGCGGACCAGATAGGGACGGCTGGAATTCATCTTCATGTTCCTTAACGCATATCTCGTTCAACGGAAGACAGGCTGGCCCGGAAGCTTTCCCGGGCGAATCCGCGCTCCATATAGTCGAGCAACGGCTTGGCCTGCCGCGGCAACTCGATGCCCAGCAGCGGCAGACGCCAGAGGATCGGCAACAGGCAGCAATCCACCAGGCTGAAATCCTCGCTGAGGAAATATGCCTTGTCGGCGAACAGCGGGGAAACCCCGGTCAGGCTCTCGCGCAACTCCTTGCGCGCCTGGACCCGCTCGGCCTCCTTGCTGCGCGCATCCAGGATCCGGTCCACCAGGGAACACCAGTCCCGCTGGATACGATGGATCAACAGGCGGCTGTTGGCACGCTTCACCGGATAATCGGGCAGAAGCGGCGGATGCGGATAGCGTTCATCGAGGTATTCCATGACCACCGTCGGCTCGTACAGCGCCAGGTCGCGATCGACCAGGGTCGGTACGCTGCCGTAGGGGTTGACCTCCGCCAGCATCGGCGGACAGCGGCCCGCCTCGATATCGATCACCTCTACCGCCACGTTCTTCTCGGCCAGGACCAGGCGGATGCGATGGCAGTAATGATCGGCAGGGTCGGAATAGCAGGTCAGCTTGTTGATTGAAGCCATGGAGCCCTCCTCGCAGGTCGACTTGTGGGAGGTGAAAAGACGCGCGCGCCCCGTAGGGCGCGCGCTTCGAAGACCAACGTGCGGGTTAGTGCACGTCCTTCCAGTACTCGCGCTTGAGGAGATAGGCGAATACGAAGAAGAAGGCCAGGTAGAGCAGGACGTAGGTACCGATACGCTCGGAGGCCAGCTTGTTCGGGTTGGCCGAATAGGCCAGGAAGGTCACCAGGTTCTTGACCTTCTCGTCGAACTGAGCTTCGTTCAGTTCGCCGGTCTTCGGCACCACGGTCAACTGGTCACAAGCTTCGTGAGTCAGCGGGGTACCGGTCAACGGATCGAACTGCTTCTTGCCATCCTCGACCACCTGTACCTGCTTGCAGCCGATCACCTGGCGTCCCTGCAGGGGCGCCAGGACGTTCGGCATGCCGACGTTGGGGAAGATCACGTTGTTCACGCCCCACGGACGCTTGGGATCCTCGTAGAACGAGCGCAGGTAGCTGTACAGCCAGTCGGTGCCGCGTACGCGGGCAACCAGGGTCAGATCCGGCGGAGCGGCGCCGAACCAGGTCTTGGCGTCGGCCGGCTTCATGCCGATGTCCATGTGGTCGCCGATCTTGGCGCCGGTGAACACCAGCTTCTCCATCATCAGATCGGCAGGAATGCCCAGGTCGGTGGCGACACGCTCGTAACGCTGGAACTTGGCGCTATGGCAGCCCATGCAGTAGTTGGCGAAGGTACGCGCGCCATCCTGCATGGCCGCCTTGTCGGTCAGGTCGATATCGACATGATCCAGTTGCGGCCCATGGCCGCCAGCGGCGAAACCCAGGACTGGCAGTACCGCCAGAATCAGTGCAGCGAATTGCTTTTTCATCAGCCAGTCACCCTTTCCGGAACCGGTTTGGTCTTCTCCATCCGGGTGTAGAACGGCATCAGGATGAAGAAGGCGAAATACAGGACGGTGCAAACGCGCGACAGGGTAGTACCCAGCGGGCTCGGAGCCTGGGCGCCGTAGTAGCCGAGGATCACGAAGGACACCGCGAAGATCACCAGCCACAGCTTGCTCAGCCAGCCCTTGTAGCGGATCGAGCGAACCGGGCTGCGATCCAGCCACGGCAGGACGAACAGCACGGCGATCGCCGCACCCATCGCCACCACACCCATCAGCTTGTCCGGAACCGCGCGGAGGATCGCGTAGAACGGGGTGAAGTACCAGACCGGAGCGATGTGCTCGGGGGTCTTGAACTGGTTGGCCATCTCGAAGTTGGGCTTCTCGAGGAAGTAGCCGCCCATTTCCGGGAAGAAGAAGATCACGGTGCAGAAGATGAACAGGAACACCACCACACCGACGATATCCTTCACGGTGTAGTACGGATGGAACGCGATGCCGTCCAGCGGTACGCCGTTCTCGTCCTTCTTCTTCTTGATGTCAACGCCGTCCGGGTTGTTCGAACCGACTTCGTGCAGCGCCAGGATGTGCAGCACGACCAGGCCGAGCAGGACGATCGGCAGGGCGATCACATGCAGGGCGAAGAAGCGGTTCAGGGTGATGCCGGAGATCAGGAAGTCACCGCGGATCCACTGGGCCAGGTCTTCGCCGACCACCGGAATCGCGCCGAACAGGGAAATGATCACCTGGGCGCCCCAGTAGGACATCTGACCCCAAGGCAGCAGGTAGCCCATGAAGGCCTCGGCCATCAGCGCCAGGTAGATCAGCATGCCGAAGATCCACACCAGCTCGCGCGGCTTCTGATAGGAGCCGTAGAGCAGGCCGCGGAACATGTGCAGGTAGACCACGATGAAGAACGCCGATGCACCGGTGGAGTGCATGTAGCGAATGATCCAGCCGTAGTCGACATCGCGCATGATGTATTCGACGGAAGCGAACGCCTCTTCGGCCGACGGCGTGAAGCTCATGGTCAGCCAGATGCCGGTGAGGATCTGGTTGACCAGCACCAGCAGCGCCAGGGAACCGAAGAAATACCAGAAGTTGAAGTTCTTCGGTGCGTAGTACTTGCTCAGATGGTCTTCCCACATCTTGGTCGCGGGAAAACGCGCATCGACCCAAGCCATGAACTTGTTCATCAGGCTTTCTCCTGGTCCACGCCGATGGTGATGACGTCGTCAGCATCGAACGTATAAGGCGGAATCGGCAGGTTCAGCGGCGCTGGCTGGCCTTTGTAGACACGACCGGCGAGGTCGTAGTGGGAGCCGTGGCAAGGGCAGAAGTAGCCGCCCTTCCAGTCCGGACCGAGGTCGGCGGGGGCGACTTCGGGACGGAAGGTCGGCGAGCAGCCCAGGTGGGTGCAGATGCCGACGATCACCGCCAGTTCCGGCTTGATCGAGCGAAGCTTGGGATCGACGTACTCCGGCTGCTCCGAGGCCTTGGAGTCCGGGTCGGCCAGTTGTCCTTCGAGGCTCGGCAGGGCGTCCAGCATCTCCTTCGTGCGGTGCACGATGAATACAGGCTTGCCGCGCCATTCAGCGATGATCTGCTGACCTGGATCGATCTTGCCCACGTTCACCTGCACCGGCGCGCCAGCAGCCTTGGCTTTGGCACTGGGGAACCATGACCCTACGAACGGGACCGCAGCACCCACCGCTCCCGCCGCGCCAACCACAGAGGTGGCCGCGACGAGGAAGCGACGCCGGCCTGCATTCACGCCGTCATTACTCATTCAGTCGTCTCCCATCAGCTTCAGACCTGTTCTAATCAGGCCTTTAAGTAAAAATTCGAGCCGCGCAAAAAATTCGCCAAATGGTAAAGAAAACCCCCTTTGATGACAAGGTAATAGCCTGACACAAAACGCCCGAAACCCTTGTAGGGCGCGCCCTTCGGCCATGCGACACCTTGCCGCAGAGTTAAAGCGTAGACATAAAAAAACGCCCAGCTCCGAAGAGGTGGGCGTTTTTCAGCAAGCGTCGAATTAACGCTTGGAGTACTGCGGACGCTTACGCGCTTTACGCAGACCGACTTTCTTACGCTCGACTTCACGGGCATCGCGAGTCACGTAGCCGGCCTTGCGCAGCGAGCTACGCAGGGTTTCGTCGTACTCGATCAGGGCACGGGTGATGCCGTGACGGATCGCACCGGCCTGACCGCTTACGCCACCGCCAACGACGGTAACGAAGATGTCGAACTTCTCGACGGTCTCGGTCAGCTCGAGCGGCTGACGCACGACCATGCGAGCGGTTTCACGACCGAAGAACTGATCGAGACCACGGTTGTTGATGGAAATCTTGCCAGTACCCGGACGCAGGAAGACGCGAGCGGTAGCGGTCTTACGACGGCCAGTGCCGTAATTTTGAGTCGCCGACATAATGAGCTATCCCGTTAAATCTTCAGTTCTTGGGGCTGCTGAGCGGTGTGCGGGTGGCTGGCACCCTTGTACACCTTCAGCTTGCGATACATATCGCGACCCAGAGGGTTCTTCGGCAGCATGCCTTTTACAGCGGTCTCGATGACGCGCTCAGGGGCCTTGGCGATCAGCTTCTCGAAGTTGATCGACTTGATGCCGCCCGGGAAGCCGGAGTGGTGGTAGTACATCTTGTCGGTGGTCTTGGCACCGGTCACACGCACCTGCTCGGCGTTGATGACGACGATGTAGTCGCCGGTGTCAACGTGCGGAGTGTACTCAGGCTTGTGCTTGCCACGCAGGCGGCGGGCAATTTCGGTCGCCAGACGACCCAGGGTCTGGCCGGCAGCGTCGACGACGAACCAGTCGCGCTGTACAGTTTCCGGTTTCGCGGTATAGGTTTTCATTCGTTATAGCCTCAGGGGCCGCCTGAAAATAAGACGGCGAATCTTACTGGACAGTGGTTGCCTTGACAAGTCAAGGACAGCCGAAAACAGACACGAATTGGGGCTCGGGTCGGTGTGCGTCCGTAACGACTAGATACATCGATCGGCAGGCTTGGCATCCCCCACCGATGAAAGGCTGCGGAATTATGCAGATTTCGCCAGAATTTACAACCGCATTAACCACTTAATTTCACGAGGACACCCGCATGGAGTATCGCCCGCTCGGCCGCACCGATCTGAAAGTCAGCGCCCTCTGCCTCGGCACCATGACCTGGGGCGAGCAGAACAGCGAGCAGGACGCCTTCGCCCAGATCGCCAGGGCCAAGGCCGCCGGGATCAATTTCATGGATACCGCCGAAATGTATCCGGTGCCGCCCCGCGCCGAGACCTACGCCAGCACCGAGCGCATCATCGGCAACTGGTTCCGCCGCAGCGGCGACCGCGCCGACTGGATCCTCGCTAGCAAGATCGCCGGCCCCGGCAACGGCATCAGCCATGTGCGCGACGGCAACCTCAAGTTCAACCGCCAGCACATCGTCGCCGCCCTCGATGCCAGCCTGGAGCGCCTGCAGACAGACTGGCTGGACCTCTACCAGTTGCACTGGCCGGAGCGGCGGACCAACTTCTTCGGCCAGCTCGGCTACCAGCACCAGGAAGAGAGCTTCACACCGCTGGAGGAAACCCTGGAAGTGCTCGACGAGCAGGTGCGCGCCGGCAAGATCCGCCACATCGGCCTGTCCAACGAGACACCCTGGGGCACCATGACCTTCCTCAGGCTCGCCGAGGAGCGCGGCTGGCCGCGCGCGGTATCGATCCAGAACCCCTACAACCTGCTCAACCGCAGCTTCGAGGTGGGCCTGGCGGAAATCGCCATCCGCGAGCAGTGCGGCCTGTTGGCCTACTCGCCGATGGCCTTCGGCATGCTTTCCGGCAAGTACGCGGACGGCGCCCGCCCGGCCAACGCGCGCATCAGTCTCTACAGTCGCTTCACCCGCTACACCAACCCGCAGGCGGAAGCGGCCTGCGCGCGCTACGTGGCGCTGGCCCGCGAACATGGACTGGAACCGGCGCAGATGGCACTGGCCTACGTCACTTCGCGGCCGTTCGTGACCAGCAACATCATCGGCGCGACCTCGCTGGAACAGCTGGAAACCAACCTCGGCAGCGTCGACCTGAGGCTGGACGAGGAGGTGCTCGCCGGTATCGATGCGATCCACCGGGAGCAACCGAACCCGGCTCCCTGAGGCTCCAGGGGCCTGGCGCTGCCGCGGGTTCGGCGGACAACCGCGCGATGCGCTCGTCCGCCCCTCCCGGTGGCCAGGAGCGCCTCACAGGGCCCGCGCGATGATCTCCTTCATGATCTCGTTGGTACCGGCGTAGATCCGCTGTACCCGGGCATCAGCCCAGGCCCGCGCCACCGGATATTCCCACATGAAGCCGTAGCCGCCGTGCAACTGCACGCATTCGTCGAGCACCTTGCATTGCAGGTCTGTCGTCCAGTACTTGCACATGGCGGCGGTGGGTACGTCCAGCTTGCCCTGGAGATGCAGCTCCATGCAGCGATCGACGAAGACCCGGCCGACCTGGATCTCGGTAGCCATCTCGGCAAGCTTGAAGCGGGTATTCTGGAAGTCCGCCACCGACTTGCCGAACGCCTTGCGCTCGCGAGTGTAGTCGAGCGTCCATTGCAGGGCCGCCTCGGCCGACGCCAGCGCGCCGATACCAACGGTCAGGCGCTCCTGCGGCAGCTCCTGCATCAGGTAGATGAATCCCTGGCCGTCCTTGCCGAGCAGGTTCTCCCGGGGAATCCGCACATCCTGGAAGAACAGCTCGGAGGTGTCCTGGGCCTTCATCCCGACCTTCTCCAGGCGCTTGCCCTTGCTGAAGCCCGGCGTACCCGCCTCGACCACGAACAGGCTTATGCCCTTGGCGCCAGCCTTCGGATCGGTCTTCGCCACCACGATCACCAGGTCGGCGAGGAAGCCGTTGGTGATGAAGGTCTTCGAACCATTGATGACGTACTCGTCGCCATCCAGTACCGCCGTGGTCTTCACCCCTTGCAGGTCGGAACCGGCCCCCGGCTCGGTCATGGCGATGGCCGCGACCATCTCGCCGGATACCAGCTTCGGCAGGTACTTGCGCTTCAGCGCCTCGCTGCCGTAGTGGAGGATGTAGGGCGCAGCGATGTCCGAATGCAGGGAGAAACCGATCCCGGTCAGGCCGGCCCGACCGATCTCTTCGATGACCACGGCGCTGTAGAGGAAGTCCGCGCCCATCCCGCCATACTCTTCCGGCAGGTGCGAACAGAGCATTCCGGCCTCGCCGGCCTTGTTCCAGAGCGCGCGGTCGACATGCCCATCCTTTTCCCATTGGTGATGGAAAGGCACGGCTTCCTGTTCGAGGAACTTGCGCACGCTGTCGCGAAACAGTTCGTGGTCGGAGCTGAACAGGGTTCTCGGTATCATCGTGGTCACCTGGAAACGGTCTGGGATCGGGTTGGCTGCACGCGGCAGGTCTTCGACTGTAGGGAAATGCCCCGACCGACGCACTGGACAGTTGCGCCAAAAAATAAGACGATCCAGCCGCCTTTTGACCGCTTTCCCTTACTCACAACAACGATAAAAATCCATGCGCGCTCAATCCGCTCCGGTGCTGAAACATGTCGGCATCGTCGCCATCGACGGCGTCTTCGCCTCGACCCTGATGCAGGCCAAGGACTTCTTCCACATGGCCAGCCTGCGCCACGGCAAGCAGCAGGGCCTCGGTCTCCAGCCGGCCTTCCGCACCCGCATCCTCAGCCCCGACGGCCAGCCGGTACGCAGCTTCAGCGGCGACAGCATCGCCGTCGACGGTCCCCTCGCCGCCTGCGATATCGTGGTCCTGCCCGCCTTCTGGGGCGACTTCGACGCGCTCGAACGGCGCTATCCGCAAATCGTTCCCTGGTTGCGCCGCAGCCATGCCGAGGGAACCGCCCTCTGCGGCGAGGCGACCGGGGTTTTCTGGCTGGCCCAGGCAGGCCTGCTGGATGGCAAGGAAGCGACCACCTACTGGCGCTTCTATCGGGAATTCGCCGAACGCTTCCCGAACGTGCTGCTCAACCAGGAGAAGCACCTGACCGATGCCGACGACCTGTTCTGCGCCAGCGGCGTCACCTCCGCCTGCGACCTCTACATCTATCTGATCGAGCGTTTCTGCGGCGGATCGGTGGCCCAGGCGGTGGCCCGGGATACCCTCTACGAAGTACAGCGCAGCTACACCCCAGGGCGTATCGGCTTCGGCGGACAGAAGCTGCATCATGACCCGACGATCCTGCAGATCCAGCAATGGCTGGAAGACCACTTCGCCGACAAGTTCCGTTTCGAGGACGTCGCCCGCGACCACGGCATGAGCATCCGCAACTTCATGCGGCGCTTCCAGGCCGCTACCGGCGACAAGCCGCTGCACTACCTGCAGCGACTGCGGATCGAGACCGCCAAGGGCATGCTCTCGAGCACGCGCAAGAGCATCAAGACGATCAGCTACGAGGTCGGCTACGACGACGCCAGCTTCTTCGCCCGCCTGTTCCGCCAGCACACCGAACTCTCTCCCCACCATTACCGTCGCCAGTTCATGCAGAAGGAAAGCTGAGCCGGACATCGCCGGGCCTGCCCGAACGGCATCGGCGCCGGCGCTTTCCCTACAGAACCTAGGATAGGTAGCCAGGTCGGCCTTCGCGGGTTCTCATGAACCCGCAGGCCCGCCGCAGACGCGGGCGTTCCGAACAACGACAAGAACGGACCTTTGCCATGCGCCTTTATCTGCTCGCCTTCCTGGCCCTCTTCGGTATGAATGCTATGGCCGCCGACAACTGGAAAGCCTTCCCCTACGACCAGAGCGCCTATGACTATCCAGGCGACAAGTTGAAGGAAGCCTGGCCGCGCCTGACCCGCGGCTTCGGCGACTATCCCTATCCGGACGCCGACTGGGTGGTGAACATGGCGACCGCCCATCCGGATGCCCTGGAAAAGACCGTGAAGGCCGGCACCGGCTTCACCGGCAAGCCGGAAGAGGCCGCGCAATATGCGGCGCGCCTGCAGGATGTCTGGCGCCTGCTGTTCCGCGGCGACTACGCCAAGGCCAAGGAGCAGGGACTGGCCCTGGGAGTCGGCGGCCAGGTACCGGCGATGTTCGCCCAGGTGCTCTACGCCATGTTCCTGGCTCCCGACCAGGCGGAGAAACAGCGCCTGCTCGAAGAGGTCATCGACTACACCGAACAGGCCGGCCCGCTGGTCAAGGCCGATATCGTCGCCCAGTTCGGCAGCGTCTACGCCAAGGCGCGCCTGGCCGAGGAGCTATCGGTACCGGTAGTGCTCAAGCGCGGCTATACCAGCGAAATCCCCAAGGAACTGGACGCCCTCCTGGCCAGGCAACCCAACCAGCCGTTCGCCCTGGCGCTCTACGGCGGCTACGAGGCGGGAGTGATCCGCAAGGTCGGCAAGCTGGTCGGCAAGATGACCTACGGGGTCAGCGCCGACAAGATGGAACAGTACTTCGCCCGCTCCTTCCGCCAGGCCAACGACCTGCCGATCGGCCACTACGAGTACGCCAACGCGCTGACCTACGTATACGGCGACGACGAGCGGGAGAAGGCCATCGCCCAACTGAAGCAGGCCGTGGCGATCAAGCCGATCAACGCCATGGAAGCCCTCGAAGTGGCCCATGCGAAGAAGCTCCTCGCCGGCTTCGAGCAGAACACCGCGCAGCGCTGAAACGCCGCGCGTCCATGAAAAAAGGGGTTGCCATCGGCAACCCCTTTCTCGTTTCCGCCCCGGATCAGGGCCGGTGCGGACGCGTCAGGTATTCGTGGGACTGCATTTCCAGCAGACGACTGAGGGTGCGCTGGAATTCGAACTCCAGCCGGCCGCCGCTGTAGAGATCCTTTAGCTCGACCTCGGCGGAGATGATCAGCTTGACGCTGCGGTCGTAGAACTCATCCACCAGGTTGATGAAACGCCGCGCCATGTCGTCCTTGGTGACGCCCATCTGCTCGACGTTGGAGATCAGCACGGCGTGGAAAATCTTCGCCAGCTCGATGTAGTCGTTCTGGCTGCGCGGGCCGTCGCACAGCTCGCGGAATTCGAACCAGGCCACGTCGTCGCAGGTCAGGCGCGCGCGGATCTCGCGGTTCTCGATCATCAGCGCCTCGTCGCGCTGGGCCTTGGCACAGTCCGGGGTCAGGGCCTTGAAGCTGCGCGCCATCTCCTCCTCGACCTGTTCACTGAGCGGCCAGTGGAACAGCTCGGCCTGCTCCAGCGCGCGCAGGCGATAGTCGACGCCGCTATCGACGTTGACGATCTCGGTATGCTCCTTGAGCAGGGCGATCGCCGGCAGGAAACGGGCGCGTTGCAGGCCGTCCTTGTACAGGCCGTCCGGCACGATGTTGGAGGTCGCCACCAGGCTCACGCCGTTCTTGAACAGCTCTTCCAGCAGGGTGGCGAGGATCATCGCATCGGTGATGTCGGAGACGAAGAACTCGTCGAAGCAGATCACCCGCGCCTCGTCGGCGAAGCGCTTGCCGATGATGGTCAGCGGGTTCTTCTCGCCCTTGAGGGTCTTCAGTTCTTCGTGCACCCGCTTCATGAAGCGGTGGAAGTGCGTGCGCACCTTCTGCTCGAACGGCAGCGACTCGAAGAAAGTGTCCACCAGGTAGGTCTTGCCACGGCCGACGCCGCCCCAGAAATACAGGCCCTTCACCGGCCCGCCGGACTTCCTGCCGAGCAGCTTGCCGAACAGGCCGGGCTTGGCGTGGTCGGCGGCGACCAGGTCATCGTAGAGGCGTTGCAGATGCTTCACGGCATTCGCCTGTGCGGCATCGTGGAAGAAATCGGGGCGTTGGAGATCGGCCTGGTAGCGCTCGAGGGGCGTCATGATCGGTAGCAATGCAACGAAAACGGGGCCGTCACTTTAGCGACGACCCCGTCTCTTGGCAATCGGCCATCCGTCGAGGATGTACCGGGGCTGCCTACTCCTGCGGTGCCAGCGCTTCGCGGGTGCGCTCGATGGCGGCGTCACGGGCGGCGGCGTTGGCGAAGGCCGGGCTCTGCGCCACCGCCTCGCCATCCAGCCACAGGCCAAAGGCATTGCCCTCGGCCCGCAGGTCAGCAGTCTCGCCAGCCAGCAGGCGCTTGCTCACCGCACCGGCGGCCTTGCCGTCGGCGAAGGCGCGGGACAGCAGCAGCTGTTCGCCGGCGGCGTCCAGCAGGCGGAAGCGGAAGCTGCCGTCGTCGTCGCGGAAGCTGACCAGGCGCGCAGCCTTGGCGGCCTTCTTCTTGCCGCTCTCGGTACTTTTCAGCGGCTCGCGCAGTGAGCGCAGGCCGACTGCCTCGCGCAACTCGGCGATGAATGGGGTGGCGATGCGGCGCGCCTTGGCGGCGCCGGCGAGGAGAATGTCCTCGATATCGTCGGGCTTGGCGATCAGCGCCTGGTAACGCTCGCGAGCCTCGCCCAGTTCGTTGTCGAGCAACTGGAACAGGCGCTGCTTGGCTTCGCCCCAGGCCAGGCCGTCGAGCAGTTCCTGGCGGAACGCGGCGACCTGTTCGGCACTGGCGAAGGCCGAGTAAAGAAGGAACAGGTGCGAACTGTCCGGGTCCTTCGGCTCGCCCGGCGCGCGCGAGTCGGTGACGATGCGTGCGATGGCGTCCTTGAGCTGCCTGGACGGGCTGAACAGCGGGATGGTGTTGTCGTAGCTCTTGGACATCTTGCGCCCGTCCAGGCCCGGCAGGGTGGCGACGTTTTCCTCGATCACCGCTTCGGGCAGGACGAAGAACTCGCGGCCGTTGCCGAACAGGTGGTTGAAACGCTGGCCGATGTCGCGGGCCATCTCCACGTGCTGCACCTGGTCGCGGCCGACCGGGATCTTGTGCGCGTTGAACATCAGGATGTCCGCGGCCATCAGCACCGGATAGCTGTAGAGGCCCATGGTCACGCCGGCGTCCGGGTCTTCGCCAGCCTCGACATTGCGGTCCACCGCGGCCTTGTAGGCATGCGCGCGGTTGAGCAGACCCTTGGCACTGACGCAGGTGAGCAACCAGGTCAGCTCGGGAATCTCGGGGATGTCCGACTGCCGGTAGAAGGTCGCACGCTCGACGTCCAGGCCGCCGGCCAGCCAGGTCGCGGCGATTTCCAGGCGCGAGCGCTGGATACGAGCGGGATCGTCGCACTTGATCAAGGCGTGGTAGTCCGCCAGGAAGTAGAACGAATCCACGTCGCTCCGACGGCTGGCGAGGATCGCCGGGCGGATGGCGCCGGCGTAGTTGCCCAGGTGCGGAGTGCCGGTAGGAGTGATGCCGGTCAGGATACGAGTAGTCATGCGATACCAGATGTCAGGCAAAGAAAAGAATGGCGCGCCGGATGGTAGCAGGGCCGGCGCGACAACGTCAGTCCTGCAGGCGTGGCAGCAACAGGTCCTTCAGATCGATCAGCTTGCCATGGAAGAAATGTCCGCTTTCCGCCACCCGCAACAGCTCGTGCGGTCGTGCCAGGGACTCGCTCCAGGCATATACCGCGGCCGGCGTGACCACGTCGTCATCCTCCGGCTGCACCACGGTCAGCGGGCAGCGCGCAGGCAGGCTGACCGCGAAGCGCTCCACCGGCGGCGCGATCATGAACAGCCGCGCCAGCCCGACGCCCTCCGCTTCCAGGCGACCCGCCAGATTGCCGGCGACGCAGGAGCCGAAGGAAAAGCCCATCAGTGTCAGCGGCAGCCCCGGATGGCGTGCCAGCAACCAGCGCGCGGCGGCCTCGGCGTCGTCGATCTCGCCGATCCCCTCGCCATAGCTGCCGGCGCTCTGGCCAACGCCACGGAAGTTGAAACGCAGGGTCGCCAGGCCGGCATCGCGGGCGCTGCGTTGCAGAGTGGCGACCACCTTGTTCTGCATGGTGCCGGCGAACAGCGGGTGCGGATGGCAGACCAGGGCGATGCCGCGGGCATCGGGCAGATCGAGGTGCAGGGCTTCCAGCGGCCCGCAGGGGCCATCGATGGATACAGGGATTTCGCGGGTAGACAAACAGGAACTCCGTGACCCCGGCTCGGGTCGACTCGTCTAGCAGATTACTCCAAGCGACACAGGCACTTACTCGCGTGCCGTGGTATACAGCTCGGACTCAAGCCGTTAACGTAAAGCAAAGCCGTCTATAGAGGAAGGATTCGCGTGGAACAGTCGCTCACCGCCTGGCTGCTGCCGGCCCTCGCCCTGGTCGCCGGGGTCGCCATCGGTTTTCTGATCGCCCGCCTGCTGCCCAACGCCGCGCCGAACAAGGTGCAACGCCAGATGGACGACCTGCAGGACCGCTTCGACAGCTATCAGCGCGAAGTCGTGACCCATTTCAACACCACCGCCAGCCTCGTGAAGAAGCTGACCCAGAGCTACCAGGACGTGCAGGAGCACCTCTCCGACGGCGCCCAGCGTCTGGCCCTGGACGAACAGACCCGCCAGCGCCTGCTGGCCGCGCTGCATGCCGACGAGGCCTACCCGGCCGAGCGCCGCGAGCGCCTGACTCCGCCGGCCTCCGGCGAAGTGCCGAAGGACTATGCGCCGAAGAGCCCGGACAGCCCCGGCACCCTCGACGCCACCTACGGCCTGAAAGGCAAGTACTGACGCGCTGCGCGAACCTGCCGACGCCCATGAAAAAGCCCCGCATCCGCGGGGCTTTTTCATGGCTGCGAGACGATCAGATCGCCTGGCGTTCGCGCAACAGGTCGAGCACCTGCTTCACGCCGTCCTCGACGCTCAGCGACTGGGTATCGATCACCAGGTCGGCATCCAGCGGCACGTCGTAGGGGAAGGACTCGCCGGGGATATTGTCCTCGCCCGCCGCATACAGCCCCTGGGGATCGCGCTCGCGGCAGACCTGCGGCGACGCCTGCACATAGACGGTGATCAGGCGCTCGGCGCCGATCAGCGCCCTGGCCTGCTCGCGCCCTTCCGCGCTCGGCGCGACGAAGGCGCAGAGGCTGATCAACCCGGCCTCGTTGAACTGCTTGGCGACATGGGCGGTACGCAGCCAGTTCTCGGTGCGCCCGGCGCGGTCCTGCGGCAACCCCTTGTTCAGGTCGTGGCGCAGGTTCTGCCCGTCCAGCACGTAGACCGCGCGGCCCATATCGAACAGCTTGCGCTCCACGGCGTAGGCCAGGGTGCTCTTGCCGGCGCCGGAGAGGCCGCTGAACAGTACGGTCGCCGGCTGCTGGCCGAAGCGGCCGGCACGCTCCTCGCGCGTCACATGGGCATTCGAACCGTGATGCGCGCTGCTGCCATGGGCCGCCGGCGGAGCGGAGACGATCATGCCGGCGCCAACGGTGCCGTTGGTCAGGCGATCGATGACGATGAAGGCGCCGGTGGTGCGGTTCTGCTCATAGCCATCGAGCGCGATGGGCGCGTCCAGGCTGACCTTGACCCTGGCGATCTCGTTCAGCTTCAGCTCGCTGCCCGGGGTCCGCTCCAGGGTATTCACGTCCACCTTGTGGACGATGCTCGGAATCGAACCCGGCACATAGCTGGTAGCGCGCTTGATATCGTACTTCTTGCCCGGAAGCATCGGCTCCTCGGCCATCCACACCAGCATGGCATCGAAGCCGTCGGTGACCAGCGGGCGATTGTCGGCATGCACCAGCATGTCGCCGCGGGAAACGTCGATCTCGTCTTCCAGGGTCAGGGTGACGGCCTGGCCGGGACCGGCCTGCTCCAGTTCGCCCTCGAAGGTGACGATGGATTTCACCTTGCTGCCCTTGCCCGACGGCAAGGCCACCACCTCGTCGCCCTTGCGCACCACGCCGCTGGCCAGGGTGCCGGCGAAACCGCGGAAGTTCAGGTTCGGCCGGTTCACGTACTGCACCGGGAAGCGCATGTCATCGAGGTTGCGGTCGGCTGCGATCTCGACGGTTTCGAGGATTTCCATCAGCGACTGGCCGGCGTACCAGGGCGAACGCTCGGACTTGTTGACCACGTTGTCGCCCTTGAGCGCCGACATCGGCACGAAGTGCAGCGAACTGGTCTTCAGACCGATCTTCTCGGCAAAGGCCAGGTAGTCGGCCTTGATCTGTTCGAAGACACCCTGGTCGAAGTCCTTCAGGTCCATCTTGTTGATGGCGACCACGATATGCCGGATGCCCAGCAGGGACGCGATGAAACTGTGCCGGCGGGTCTGGGTCTGCACGCCGTAGCGGGCATCGATCAGGATGATCGCCAGGTCGCAGGTCGAGGCACCGGTGGCCATGTTGCGGGTGTACTGCTCATGACCGGGCGTGTCGGCGATGATGAACTTGCGCTTGGCGGTGCTGAAGTAGCGGTACGCCACGTCGATGGTGATGCCCTGCTCGCGCTCGGCCTGCAGGCCGTCGACCAGCAGCGCCAGGTCGACGTCGTCGCCCGTGGTGCCGACTTTCTTCGAGTCGCGGGTGATGGCCTCGAGGTGATCCTCGTAGATCATCTTGGAGTCATGCAGCAGGCGCCCGATCAGGGTGCTCTTGCCGTCATCGACGTTGCCGCAGGTAAGGAAGCGCAGCAGTTCCTTGCGTTCGTGCTGCCCCAGGTAGGCGAGGATGTCCTCGCTGATCAGATCGGATTGATGAGACATGCTGCGTACCCTCAGAAATAGCCCTGACGTTTCTTTTCTTCCATCGAACCGGCCTGGTCATGGTCGATGACCCGGCCCTGGCGTTCGGAAGTACGCGTCAGGAGCATTTCCTGGATGATTTCCGGCAGCGTGGTGGCGCTGGACTCGACCGCGCCGGTGAGCGGGTAGCAGCCGAGGGTACGGAAGCGCACCATGCGCTTCTCGATGCGGGCTTTCTCTTCGTCAGAGAGATGCTCGAGGATGCGCTCGTCGTCGATCATGATCAGCGTGCCGTTCTTCTCGATAACCTCGCGCTCGGCGGCGAAGTACAGCGGGACGATCGGGATGCCTTCCAGGTAGATGTATTGCCAGATGTCCAGCTCGGTCCAGTTGGACAGCGGGAAGACGCGGATCGACTCGCCCTTCTTCACCTTGCCGTTGTAGATGTTCCACAGCTCGGGACGCTGGTTCTTCGGGTCCCAGCGGTGCTTGCTGTCGCGGAACGAATAGACCCGTTCCTTGGCCCGCGACTTCTCCTCGTCGCGGCGCGCACCGCCGAAGGCAGCGTCGAAACCGTACTTGTCCAGGGCCTGCTTGAGTCCCTCGGTCTTCATCACATCGGTGTGCTTGGCGCTGCCGTGGGTGAACGGGTTGATGCCCTGGGCGACGCCGTCCGGGTTGACGTGGGTGATCAGGTCCAGGCCCATTTCCTCGACCATCCGATCGCGGAACCTGTACATCTCCTGGAATTTCCAGCGGGTGTCCACGTGCATCACCGGGAAGGGCAGCTTGCCGGGGAAGAAGGCCTTGCGGGCCAGGTGCAGCATGACCGCGGAATCCTTGCCGATCGAGTACAGCATCACCGGGTTATCGAACTCGGCGGCCACCTCGCGGATGATGTGGATGCTTTCCGCCTCCAGCTGTTTCAGGTGCGTCAGTTTGTCGACCATGGCTACTCACGGAATTGCTTATGGACGGCCGTCGGGCCGTAGACGAACGCGCACTCTATCACAGCGCAAGGCTCTAAAAGATTCGCCATTTATACCGAAAAAATATACCCATATAGCCATCAGCGCTCAACCTCGCAGCCGGCGAAAACACTGGCGTCGAGAGGTTTTCCAGGGGCGTTTCGCAGACCGGGCGGACAAAGCTGAGACGGCATCGTCCCGGACCGGACAAAGCCGTCGCCGCGACAGCGAGCAGACGGTCCGCCCCCCTTTCGGCGGCTCGACTTGTACGCCAGCGGCACTGCGCTAGCATAGCGGGCATCGTCATTCCGCCAAGAAGACCCCAGATGCGCCGTACCGCCCTCGCCCTGCCCCTGTTCCTTCTGGTCTCAGCATGCAGCAGCGAACCGACGCCACCACCGAAACCCGCCGCCAAACCCCAGGCCCGCACCGTCATTTCCCCCCGCCCCGTACGCCAGTCGGTGCAACCGATACTGCCGCTGCGCGGCGATTACGCGAACAATCCGGCGGCACAGCGCTTCATCGACAGGATGGTCAGCCAGCACGGCTTCAACCGCCAGCAACTGCACGACCTGTTCGCCCAGACCCAGCGCCTGGACTGGGTGATCCGCCTGATGGACCGGCAAGCCCCGACCTATACCCCACCCAGCGGACCGAACGGCGCCTGGCTGCGCTACCGGAAGAAGTTCGTCACGCCGGGCAACGTGCAGAACGGCGTGCTGTTCTGGGACCAATACGAAGCCGACCTGCAACGGGCGTCGCGCATCTACGGCGTGCCGCCGGAGATCATCGTCGGCATCATCGGCGTGGAAACCCGCTGGGGGCGGGTGATGGGCAAGACGCGGATCATCGATGCGCTGTCCACCCTGTCCTTCTCCTACCCTCGCCGCGCGGAGTTCTTCAGCGGCGAGCTGGAGCAATTCCTCCTCCAGGCTCGCAAGGAAGGTGCCGATCCGCTGGCCCTGCGCGGTTCCTATGCCGGCGCCATGGGCTACGGCCAGTTCATGCCGTCTTCATTCACCAAGTACGCGGTGGACTTCGACGGCGATGGGCATATCGACCTGTGGAATCCGCGTGACGCGATCGGCAGCGTCGCCAACTATTTCAAGCAGCACGGCTGGGTCAACGGCGATCGCGTGGCGGTTCCCGCCAGCGGCCGGGCGCCCTCGCTGGAGGATGGCTTCAAGACGCTGTACCCGCTGGACGTGCTCGCTTCCGCCGGACTACGCCCGCAGGGTCCGCTCGGCGGCCACCGGCAAGCCAGCCTGCTGCGCCTGGACATGGGCAGGAACTACCAGTACTGGTACGGCTTGCCGAACTTCTACGTGATCACCCGCTACAACCACAGCACCCACTACGCGATGGCTGTCTGGGAACTGGGCAAGGAGGTCGACCGGGTACGTCACCGCTCCGTCGTCAGGCAGGATTAGGACAATCGATGAACAAGTGCTCGATGGCGAAGCGCTTGCCCAGGTAGTCGCCCAGCGCCTGTACCCCGTAGCGCTCGGTGGCATGGTGTCCGGCGGCGATGAAGCTGATGCCGTTCTCCCGCGCGCTGTGCACGGTCTGCTCGGAAACCTCGCCGGTCAGGTAGGCATCGACGCCGGCGGCGATCGCCTGGTCGATATAACCCTGGGCGCCGCCGGTGCACCAGGCGATGCGTCGGATCGGCTGGCCGGCGTCGACCAGCAGCGGCTCGCGCCCCAGCGCATCGCGCACATGCCGAGCGAAATCGGCAGGCTGCATCGGCTCGGCAAGCGAACCGAGGAGGACGATGGAACGCGGGTTGCCCGGCTCCAACGGCCCTTCCACTTCGAAGCCGAGCTGCCGGGCGAGCTGCACGTTGTTGCCCACCTCCGGATGCAGATCCAGCGGCAGGTGGTAAGCGAGCAGACTGATATCGTTGTTCAGCAGGGTCTTCAGGCGCCGTTGCTTCATGCCGACCACGCAGGGATTCTCACCCTTCCAGAAGTAGCCGTGATGCACCAGCACCACGTCGGCGTCGGCCTCCACGACGGCATCCAGCAGCGCCTGGCTGGCAGTGACCCCGCTGACGATCCGCCGCACCTGCGGCCGGCCCTCGACCTGCAGGCCGTTCGGGCAGTAGTCCTGGATGCGCGCGGCATCCAGATAACGGTCGGCCTCTTCGACCAGGGTGCTCAGGGCGATAGCCATGCAAATTCCTCTTCATTCAGGCAGGGCGCGCCGCTCCTCTAATGGACGGCTTCCCCCTATAATGGGCGCCACCTTATCGGCCGCTTTTCGGCCTCGCAACCCCAAGGATTGTCCCGATGCCCAAGGCCCTGCGTTTCCTCGGCTGGCCCGTGCTGGTCGGCGTGCTGCTGGCCCTGCTGATCATCCAGCGCAACCCCGAGCTGGTCGGCCTGCCACGCCAGGAGGTGCACGTCGAGCAAGCGCCTCTGCTCAGCCGCCTGCAGGAAGGCCCGGTGTCCTATGCCAATGCGGTGAGCCGGGCGGCTCCGGCAGTGGCCAACCTGTACACCACCAAGATGGTCAGCAAGCCCTCCCACCCATTGTTCGACGACCCGATGTTCCGCCGCTTCTTCGGCGACAACCTGCCGCAACAGAAGCGCATGGAATCGAGCCTCGGCTCGGCGGTGATCATGAGCGCGGAAGGCTACCTGCTGACCAACAACCACGTGACCGCTGGCGCCGACCAGATCATCGTGGCCTTGCGCGACGGCCGCGAGACCATCGCCCAGTTGGTCGGCAGCGACCCGGAAACCGACCTGGCCGTGCTGAAGATCGACCTTAAGAACCTGCCGGCGATGACCCTCGGCCGCTCCGACGGCATTCGCACCGGCGACGTCTGCCTCGCCATCGGCAACCCGTTCGGCGTCGGCCAGACCGTGACCATGGGCATCATCAGCGCCACCGGACGCAACCAGCTCGGCCTGAACACCTACGAAGACTTCATCCAGACCGACGCGGCGATCAACCCCGGTAACTCCGGCGGCGCGCTGGTGGACGCTGCCGGCAACCTGATCGGCATCAACACGGCGATCTTCTCCAAGTCCGGCGGCTCCCAGGGTATCGGCTTCGCCATCCCGACCAAGCTGGCCCTGGAGGTCATGCAGTCGATCATCGAGCACGGCCAGGTGATCCGCGGCTGGCTCGGCGTCGAGGTCAAGGCGCTGACCCCGGAACTGGCGGAGTCCCTGGGCCTCGGCGAAACCGCAGGGATCGTCGTCGCCGGCGTCTATCGCGACGGTCCGGCGGCGCGCGGCGGCCTGCTGCCGGGCGACGTGATCCTGACCATCGACAAGCAGGAAGCCAGCGACGGCCGCCGCTCGATGAACCAGGTGGCGCGCACCCGTCCGGGACAGAAGATCAGCATCGTGGTGCTGCGCAACGGACAGAAGGTCAACCTGACCGCCGAGGTCGGCCTGCGTCCGCCGCCGGCACCGGCTCCACAGCAGAAACAGGACGGCGGCGAGTGATCCCCGCCATTGAAAACGGCGCCCTCGGGCGCCGTTTTCGTATCACTTGAGGAAGTGCAGGGCGTCCAGTAGCGCCTGGTTCTGCTCCGGACTGCCGATGGTGATACGCAGGAACTGGTCGATCCGCGCCTGCTTGAAATGGCGGACGATCACTCCCTGCTCGCGCAGGGTCGAGGCAATCTGCCCGGCATCATGCTGCGGATGACGGGCGAATACGAAGTTGGCGGCCGACGGTAGCACCTCGAAGCCCAGCGCCTGCAAAGAGGCGCTCAACGCCTCGCGGCTATCGATCACTGCCTGGCAGGTCCGACGGAAATAGGCGTCGTCCTCGAAAGCCGCCGCCGCGCCGGCGATCGCCAGGCGATCCAGCGGATAGGAATTGAAGCTGTTCTTGATCCGCTCCAGCGCCTCGACCAGATCGGCATGGCCGACCGCCAGGCCGACCCGCAGGCCGGCCAGGGAGCGCGACTTGGACAGCGTCTGGGTGACCAGCAGGTTCGGGTAGCGATCGACCAGGGCGATGGCGCTCTCGCCACCGAAGTCGACATAGGCCTCGTCGACCACTACCACCGAATCCGGCGACGCCTTCAGCATCGCTTCGATGGCGTCCAGCGGCAGCAGGCAGCCGGTCGGCGCGTTCGGATTGGGGAAGATGATCCCGCCGTTGGGCCGCGCGTAGTCTTCGACGCGGATGCGGAACCTTTCATCCAGCGCGATCTTCTCGTGCGCGATCCCGTACAGGCCGCAATAGACCGGGTAGAAGCTGTAGGTCACGTCCGGGAACAGCAGCGGCAGGTCGTGTTGGAACAGGCCATGGAAAATGTGCGCCAGCACCTCGTCGGAGCCGTTGCCGACGAACACCTGGTTGGCCTGTACGCCGTAGTGCGCGGCGACCGCCTGCTTCAACCGCTCGCCGTTGGGATCGGGATACAGGCGCAGGTCGTCGTTGAGTTCCGCCTGCATCGCGGCGAGCGCCTGTGGCGACGGACCGTAGGGATTCTCGTTGGTGTTCAGCTTGACCAGCCGCGACAGCTTCGGCTGCTCGCCCGGCACATAAGGCACCAGGTCCTTGACGAAGGGACTCCAGAATTTGCTCATGCTCAGGCCTCCTTCTCGTCGAGGATGCGGTATTCGGCGCTGCGCGCGTGGGCGGTCAACGACTCGCCGCGAGCCAGCACCGAAGCGGTGCGACCGAGGACCGAAGCGCCCTCGGCCGAGCAGTTGATGATCGACGAACGCTTCTGGAAGTCATATACCCCCAGCGGCGAAGAGAAACGCGCGGTACCGGAGGTCGGCAGCACGTGGTTCGGGCCGGCGCAGTAGTCGCCCAGGGCCTCGGCAGTGTAGCGGCCCATGAAGATCGCGCCGGCATGGCGGATCTCCGGCAGCCAGCTTTCCGGATCGGCCACCGACAGCTCCAGGTGTTCCGGGGCGATGCGGTTGGCCACCGCACAGGCCTGGGCCTGGTCGGCGACCTGGATCAGCGCGCCGCGCCCCTCCAGGGAGGTGCGGATGATCTCGGCGCGCTCCATGGTCGGCAGCAGGCGAGCGATGCTGTCCGCGACGCGGTCCAGGAACGCCGCGTCCGGACTGACCAGGATCGACTGGGCGTCTTCGTCGTGTTCGGCCTGGGAGAACAGGTCCATGGCGATCCAGTCGGGATCGGTCTGGCCATCGCAGACCACGAGGATTTCCGAGGGACCGGCGATCATGTCGATGCCGACCTGGCCGAACACGTGACGCTTGGCGGTGGCCACGTAGATGTTGCCGGGGCCGACGATCTTGTCCACCCGCGGCACGCTTTCGGTGCCGTAGGCCAACGCGGCCACGGCCTGTGCCCCGCCGATGGTGAAGACACGGTCGACACCGGCGATGCAGGCGGCGGCGAGGACGATCTCGTTGATCTCGCCGCGCGGGGTCGGTACGACCATGACCACTTCGGACACCCCGGCGACCTTGGCCGGGATCGCGTTCATCAGCACCGAGGACGGGTAGGACGCCTTGCCGCCCGGCACATAGAGCCCGGCGCGATCCAGAGGAGTGACCTGCTGGCCGAGCACCGTGCCGTCGGCCTCGGTGTAGCGCCAGGAACCCTGCTTCTGCTTCTCGTGGTAGCTGCGCACGCGCTCGGCGGCGACTTCCAGGGCTTCGCGCTGGGCTACGGTGATACGGGTGAGAGCCAGCTCCAGGCGCTCGCGCGGCAGGATCAGGTCGGCCATCGAGGCGGCCTGGAGACCGTCGAAGCGCTGGGTGAACTCGACCACGGCGGCGTCGCCACGGCTGCGTACGGCGGCGATGATGTCGAGGACGCGCTGGTTGACCGAATCGTCGGAGACACTTTCCCAGCTCAGCAGATGATCCAGATGACGCCCGAAGTCCGGATCAGCGGCATTGAGTCGACGGATAGCGAAGGGAGCGGTCATAGCGAGCCTCTTTTATGGATGGCGTTGTCTCGGGCGCCGCTAGACTACCAAGCCCACCGTGCGGGCACCCGAGAAAATTTGGCTATGACACGGATAGGCAGGTGCGGCGCGGAGCCGCACGGGTATCAGTGACGGTGTCGCGCCTCGACGGCGTCGCGCAGGGTATCGATCAGCGACTGGATGCGACCGTGCTGCATCTTCATCGAGGCCTTGTTGACCACCAGGCGCGAGCTGATCGTGGCGATCAGTTCCTGGGGCTCCAGGCCGTTGGCGCGCAGGGTGTTGCCGGTATCCACGACGTCGATGATCTTGTCGGCGAGACCGACCAGCGGCGCCAGCTCCATCGAGCCGTACAGCTTGATCACGTCGACCTGGCGGCCCTGCTCGGCGTAGTAGCGCTTGGCGACATTGACGAACTTGGTGGCCACCCGCAGGCGTCCCTTGGGTTCAGGCGCGCCAATGGCGCCGGCGGTCATCAGCTTGCAGTTGGCGATACGCAGGTCCAGCGGTTCGTAGAGTCCCTGGCCGCCGTACTCCATCAGCACGTCCTTGCCGGCCACGCCGAGATCGGCGGCGCCATGCTCGACATAGGTCGGCACGTCGGTGGCGCGCACGATGAGCAGGCGCACATCGGGCAGGGACGTCGGGATGATCAGCTTGCGGCTCTTGTCCGGGTTCTCCGACGGCACGATGCCCGCCGCTGCGAGCAGCGGCAGGGTATCGTCGAGAATCCGGCCCTTGGACAAGGCGATGGTCAGCATTTGCGCGACAGCCTCCGCTAGCCCGGTACGCGGCGGATCTTGGCGCCGAGCAGCTGGAGTTTCTCTTCGATGCACTCGTAGCCACGGTCGATGTGGTAGATGCGATCGATCAGGGTGTCGCCCTCGGCCACCAGGCCGGCGATCACCAGGCTCGCGGATGCGCGCAGGTCGGTCGCCATGACCGGAGCGCCCTTGAGCTTGGGTACGCCGGTGACGATGGCGGTGTTGCCTTCGACGAGGATCTGCGCACCCATGCGGTTCATTTCGTAAACATGCATGAAGCGGTTCTCGAAGACCGTCTCGATGACCGCGCCGGTGCCTTCGGCAACCGCGTTCATGGAGATGAACTGGGCCTGCATGTCGGTGGGGAACGCCGGGTACGGCGCGGTACGCACGTTGACCGCCTTCGGCCGGTTGCCCTTCATGTCCAGCTCGATCCAGTTGCTGCCGGTGCTGATGTGAGCACCGGCCTCTTCCAGCTTCTGCAGGACCGCCTCGAGGATGGTCGGATCGGTATCCTTCAACTTCACCCGGCCGCCGGTCGCGGCCGCGGCCACCAGGTAGGTGCCGGTCTCGATACGGTCGGGCAGTACGTCGTAGCGAGCGCCGCCGAGGCGCTTCACGCCTTCGATGACGATGGTATCGGAGCCAGCGCCCTGGACGTTGGCGCCCATGGCGTTCAGGCAGTTGGCCAGGTCGACCACCTCCGGCTCGCGAGCGGCGTTCTGCAGCACGGTGCGGCCGTTGGCCAGCGCGGCGGCCATCATCAGGTTCTCGGTGCCGGTCACGCTGACGGTATCGAAGAAGAAGTGACCGCCACGCAGGCCGCCGGCGGGCGCCTTGGCCTTGATGTAGCCGCCTTCGACCTCGATCTGCGCGCCCATGGCCTCGAGACCGCGGATATGCAGGTCGACCGGACGCGAACCGATCGCGCAACCGCCCGGCAGGGCCACTTCGGCCTCGCCGAAGCGCGCCAGCATCGGACCCAGCACCAGGATCGAGGCACGCATGGTCTTCACCAGTTCGTACGGCGCGACCAGGGTCTTGATGCTGCTGGCGTCGACTTCGACGTTGAGCTTCTCGTCGATGATCGGCTGCACGCCCATGCGGCCGAACAGTTCGATCATGGTGGTAATGTCGTGCAGGTGCGGCAGGTTGCAGACGGTGACCGGAGTATCGGCCAGCAGGGTCGCGGCCAGGATCGGCAGCGCCGAGTTCTTCGCGCCGGAAATGCGGATTTCGCCATCGAGGCGGTTACCGCCGGTAATAATCAGTTTATCCATTGCAATGATCCCCCGTGGGCTCAGGAACGCTCGGCCCAGGCGGCGCGGCTGAAGAATTTCATGGTGACGGCATGGATGCTGCCATCGGCGATCCAGGCGTTCAAATGGGCGTAGACCTGCTGCTGACGCTTGACCGGGCTCTGGCCGGCCAGTTCGTCGCTGATCAGATTCAGTTGGAAATTGCACCCTTCGCCCTCGACTTCCACCTGGGTGCCGGGGAGTTTTTCCTGGAGAAGGCTCTTAACGTCTTCGGCCTGCATGCTCAACCTCAATCGGGCGCCCTACGCGCACGGTCGGCCATCATACAAAAAAGCCCTCCGCCTGCGAACCCCAGGAAGGGACGCGCAGACGGAGGGCCGCTCGTTCCGCCGGCCGGTCATTCCTGCAAAGGCAGGATCTCCAGAAGGCTGCTGACCTTGGCAATCTCCCGCATGTCGTCCGGCAAGGCCCTGACGCTCAGGACCTTGCCGGCCTTGCGTGCGTCGCGCATGAAGGCCAGCAACAGGGAAATGCCCACGCTGCTGGAGCGCTCCACCGCCGAGCAGTCGACGACCAGTTCCGCCGCCTGGCTGGCGCGGATCAGCCGACCGCCCTGCTCGCGCAACGCCGGCCCGCTGCTGTAGTCGAGCACGCCGGCGAGCTGCAGTTCGCCGGCCGCGCCTTCGCGCAGGCTGGCCTGGCTCATTTCGCCCCGGCCTCTTCCGCTTTCGCGGTTTCCTTGGCCTTGGCGACCACCTCGCCCCAGCCGGCGATGGTCTTCTCGAGGTCGTTTCGGTTCTTCTGCATGGTGTCGGCGAACTGGTCGCGGAACAGCTTGCCGATGTTGATGCCGTTGATGATCACGTTGCGGACCTTCCAGCCACCGGCCAGGTTGGTCATGGTGTAGGAGACCGGGTAGACCGTGCCCTTGCTGTCACGGATCTCCATGTTGACGCTGGCGCGATCGTCGCTCGGCTTGGCCGAGCTAGGCAGCACGCGGATGTCCTGGTTGTCGTATTCGAGCAGCGCGTTGCCGTAGAACTGCATCAGGCTGTTCTTGAACACTTCCTCGAAGCGCTTGATCTGCTCGGGTGAGGCCTGGCGCGAATACTTGACGGTCATCACGCTCTTGGCGATGCCCTCGGCATCGACCACCGGCCCGAGGATACGGTCGAGAGTGGCGTAGAGCTTTTGCGGATCGGCCTTGTAGGCGGCCTTGTTGGCCTTGATGTCGGAAAGCAGTTCGTCGACCGTGCCCTGCACCACCTGTTGCGGGGTCGGCGCCGCCATGGAAAGCAGCGGGAAAGCCGCCAGGAACACCAGCAGGCCGCGACGCAGAAGAGTCAGCATGGAAGAAAACCTCACTTTTTGGCTTCGTCTTTGTTAACCGAGTTCAGCAGGAACTTGCCGATCAGGTCTTCCAGCACCAGCGCCGACTGGGTGTCGTGGATGGTGCTGCCGTCCTTCAGAACGTCCTCGTCGCCGCCGACGCTGATGCCGATGTATTTCTCGCCCAGCAGGCCGGCGGTCAGGATCGACGCCGTGGAATCGACCGGCAGGTTGTTCACGTTCTGGTTGATCTCCATGGTCACGCGACCAGTGTAGCTGTCGCGATCCAGGTCGACCGCCGTCACCTTGCCGATCGTCACGCCGGCCAGGGTGACCTTGCCGCGCACGGTAACACCGGCGATGTTGTCGAAGTAGGCGTAGACCTTGTAGGTATCGCCGGCGTTGCCCACGCTCAGGCCGCTGACCCGCAGGGCCAGCAGCAACAGGGCCAGCAGGCCGGCCAGGAGGAACAGGCCGACACCGATTTCCAGGGTGCGGGTTTGCATTCAGAAATCTCCAAACATCAAAGCAGTCAGAATGAAGTCGAGCCCCAGCACCGCCAGGGAGGCATAGACCACGGTCCGAGTCGTCGCCCGGCTGATTCCTTCCGAGGTCGGCTCGCAGTCGTAGCCTTGGTAGACCGCGATCCAGGTCACCACGAAGGCGAATACGATACTTTTGATCACGCCGTTGAGCACATCCTCGGTGAACTGCACGCTGTTCTGCATGTTCGCCCAGAACGACCCCTCGTATACGCCCAGCCAGTCGACCGCGACCATCGCCCCGCCCCAGATGCCGACCACGCTGAAGATCGCGGCGAGCAGCGGCATGGAGATGAAACCGGCCCACAGGCGCGGCGCGACGATGTACTTGAGCGGGTCGACACCGATCATTTCCAGGCTGGAAAGCTGTTCGGTGGCCTTCATGTTGCCGATTTCCGCGGTAAGCGCAGAGCCGGCACGGCCGGCGAACAGCAGGCCGGTCACCACCGGCCCCAGTTCGCGCAGCAGGGTCAGGGCCACCATCTGCCCGACCGCCTGCTCGGAACCATAGGAAATCAGGATGTTGTAGCCCTGCAGGGCCAGCACCATGCCAATGAACAGGCCCGAGACGACGATGATCGCCAGCGACAGCACGCCTACCGAGTAGAGTTGCTTCACCAGCAGGTGCAACCCGGTGCCTGGCGTGCGCCGGCCGAGCAGGGCGTGGCCGAGGAACAGGGTCGAGCGGCCGAGCGCGGCGACCACGTCCAGGCCGGCGCGGCCGAACAGGCGGATACGCTCGAGGGGAGAGACTCTACGCATCAGCGCTCTCCCAGCAGGTCGGCCCGGTAGTCGCGGGCCGGATAATGGAACGGAACGGGACCATCCGGGATTCCCTTGACGAACTGGCGGATACGAGGATCGTCGGTTTCCTTGAGGACGTCCGGCGTCCCGTGGCCAAGTACCCGGCCGTCGCCGACGATATAGATGTAGTCGGCGATGCTGGCGGTCTCGGCCAGGTCATGGGAAACCACGATGCTGGTGATGCCGAGGGCATCGTTGAGCAGGCGGATCAGGCGCACCAGGACGCCCATGGCGATCGGATCCTGCCCCACGAACGGCTCGTCGTAGAGCAGGATCTGCGGGTCCAGGGCGATCGCCCGGGCCAGGGCGACGCGGCGCTTCATGCCGCCGGAAAGCTCGTCCGGCATCAGTTCCACGGCGCCGCGCAGGCCGACGGCCTGAAGCTTCATCAGGACGATGTCGCGGATCATCTCTTCCGGCAGCTGGGTATGCACGCGCAGCGGAAACGCGACGTTCTCGAATACGTCGAGATCGGTGAACAGCGCCCCACTCTGGAACAGCACGCCGAACTGCTTGCGCATGTCGAACAGGTCGCCGCGCGAAAGCTGCGGCAGGTTCTGCCCGTTGACCCAGACCTCCCCCTTCGAAGGACGCAACTGGGAGGCGATCAGCCGCAGCAACGTGGTCTTGCCGCAACCGGACGGGCCCATGATGCCGGTCACCTTTCCGCGCGGGATACGCACATCGATGTTGTCGAAAATCGCCCGCGATCCGCGCTTGAAGGTCAGGCCCTTCAACTCGACCGCGTAGGCACTATCGGTGCTCATCAGGACTCCTTGCGATGCGACCCGTCCATGCTGGACGCCTTGCCCCGTTGCAAAGGCACGCATCCGGGAGGGGTCGAATGGGCGCGGACTATAGCACTGCGGCGGGTTCTGGCCCAAGGCCTGGCACCGTGCCGTTCAGCTTGGATTCAGCTTGTTCGGAGCGTTCTTTCAGCCCTTTAGGACATATCGCACACTTCAGGTTCACTACGGACAGAAAAAAATCGCGTCGACGTCGAATATATCGACATTTATGCAGTCATAGCGCGGAGTGCAGATAACGGCGGCGTAACAGAGCATTGCAGTCCATACAACATTGCGCCGCGGGGGATGCGGACCGACTTCACAGCATGGCTGGTGTAAGCGGGACACGCTTTCCCGTTATAATCCCGCCTTTAATCCAGGCGCCACATTCGTTGAACATGAGCCAGAACCTCGATTTCATCCATTCCGCCCAGCGCACCATCGGCCTCGAGCGCGACGCGGTAGACAGCCTGCTGGCGCGGATTGGCGACGATTTCGTCAAGGCCTGCGAACTGCTGCTGGCCGGCAAGGGCCGGGTCGTCGTCGTCGGCATGGGCAAGTCCGGCCACGTCGGCAAGAAGATCGCCGCTACCCTGGCCAGCACCGGCACCCCCTCCTTCTTCGTGCATCCGGCCGAGGCCAGCCACGGCGACATGGGCATGATCACCAAGGACGACGTGGTCCTCGCCCTGTCCAACTCCGGCTCGACTGCCGAAATCGTCACCCTGTTGCCTCTGATCAAGCGCCTGGGCATCACCCTGATCAGCATGACCGGCAACCCCGAGTCGCCCCTGGCCAAGGCTGCGGAAGTGAACCTGGACGCCAGTGTCGGCCAGGAAGCCTGTCCACTGAACCTGGCCCCGACCTCCTCCACCACCGTAACCCTGGTCCTCGGCGACGCCCTGGCGATCGCCCTGCTCGAAGCTCGCGGCTTTACCGCGGAAGACTTCGCCTTCTCGCACCCGGGCGGTGCGCTGGGCCGCCGACTGCTGCTGAAGGTGGAAGACGTCATGCACGTCGGCGAAGGGCTGCCGCAGGTGCTGCTCGGCACCTCGCTGACCGGCGCGCTGATGGAAATGACCCGCAAGGGCCTGGGCATGACCGTAGTGCTCGACGAACACGGCAAGCTTGCCGGCATTTTCACCGATGGCGACCTGCGTCGCGCCCTGGATCGGGGCATCGACGTCCGCCAGGTCACCATCGACCAGGTGATGACCGTCCACGGCAAGACCGTCCGCGCCGAGATTCTCGCCGCGGAAGCCCTGAAGATCATGGAAGACAACAAGATCGGCGCACTGGTGGTGGTCGACGCGGACGACCGTCCGGTCGGCGCCCTGAACATGCACGACCTGTTGCGCGCAGGAGTGATGTAATGAGCGATACCCATTCGGCCGCGGAACTCCCGGACCGGGCCCGCCGGATACGCCTGGCGATCTTCGACGTCGACGGCGTGCTGACCGACGGCAAGCTGTATTTCCTCGTCGACGGCAGCGAGTTCAAGACCTTCAATACCCTGGACGGACATGGCATCAAGATGCTCATCGCCTCCGGCGTGCGCACCGCCATCATCACCGGCCGCGACACTCCGGTGGTCGAACGGCGCGCGCGCAACCTGGGCATCCAGCACCTCTATCAGGGCCGGGAAGACAAGCTCGCCGTCCTCGACGAACTTCTCGGCGAACTCGGACTAGGCTATGAGCAAGTCGCCTACCTTGGCGACGACCTGCCCGATCTGCCGGTGATCCGCCGCGTCGGCCTGGGCATGGCGGTAGCCAGTGCCGACCCGTTCGTGCGCCAGCATGCCCATGGCGTCACCGCGGCCCGCGGCGGCGAAGGCGCCGCCCGCGAGTTCTGCGAACTGATCATGCGCGCCCAGGGTACGCTCGAAGCCGCCCAGGGCGCCTATCTGTAGAGCCGACCATGCCGAAGACACTACGCCAGAAACTGCTGCTCGCCCTGATCGCCCTGTTGCTGATCGTCGCGGGCTACTACTGGAACGTCGGGCTCGAGCTGTTCAACGAACAGCCGACCCGCCCCGGCCAGGACAACACCATCGACTACTATGCCGAGAATGCCCATAGCCTCCAGTACCAGGAGGACGGCAGCCTCGACTACGAGATGACCGCGGTGAAGCTGGAGCACCAGAAAGCCACGGACATCACTTTCGTCACCACCCCCGACCTGCTGCTCTTCCGTGGCAACGTGCAACCCTGGCACATCCAGAGCGCCCGCGCCGAAGTCGGACCGAAAGGCAAGGAGGTCGAACTCATCGACGACGTGCGCGTCGCACGTACCGATGCCAAGGGCCAACCAAGCATCCTGACCACCACTCGGCTGACCGTATTCCCCGACAAGAATTATGCACAGACCGAGCAAGCCGTTAAAATCGACGCGGCCAATGGAGTGACGACGGCTGTTGGAATGAAAGCGTATCTGAAAGACAGCCGGATGCACCTGCTGTCCAACGTAAGAGGTCAGCATGAGGTTCGTTAATACCCTCCCCCTTATTTTCGGTCTGACTGCCGCCCTCGGCAGCTCCATGGCCTTGGCCCTGCCTTCGGACCGCGAACAACCGATCCGCGTCCAGGCCGACAGCGCCGAACTGGACGACAAGCAGGGCGTCGCGGTCTACCGCGGCGACGTCGTGGTGACCCAGGGCAGCACCAAGCTGACCGGCAACACCGTGACCCTGAAGCAGGACAAGAACGGCGACATCGAGGTCGTGACCTCGGTCGGCAAGCCTGCCTACTACGAGCAGAAACCCGCTCCGGACAAGGACGTGACCAAGGCCTATGGCCTGACCATCCAGTACTTCGTCACGCAGAACCGGGTCGTGCTGATCGACCAGGCCAAGGTGATCCAGGAAGGCAACACCTTCGAAGGCGAGAAGATCGTCTACGACACCCAGCGCCAGATCGTCAACGCGGGTCGTGCCACCGGCTCCCAGGTGACCAGCCCGCGCCCGCGCATCGACATGGTCATCCAGCCGAAGAAAAAGGCCCAGTAATGGCAACGCTCAAAGCCCAGCACCTGGCCAAAAGCTATAAAGGCCGGCAAGTCGTCCGCGACGTCAGCATGTCCATCGATAGCGGGCAGATCGTCGGCCTGCTCGGTCCGAACGGTGCCGGCAAGACCACCTGCTTCTACATGATCGTCGGCCTGGTCCAGGCCGACCAGGGCGTGGTCCGCATCGACGAGCAGAACGTCACCCACCTGCCGATGCACGGGCGCGCCCGGGCCGGCATCGGCTACCTGCCGCAGGAAGCCTCGATCTTCCGCAAGTTGTCGGTATCCGACAACATCATGGCGATCCTCGAGACCCGCAGCGACCTCGATCGCAACGGTCGCAAGGAAGCCCTGGAAGGCCTGCTGCAGGAATTCCACATCCACCACATCCGCGACAACCTCGGCATGAGCCTGTCCGGCGGCGAACGACGCCGGGTGGAAATCGCCCGCGCCCTGGCCAGCGCGCCGAAATTCATCCTCCTCGACGAGCCCTTCGCCGGCGTGGACCCGATCTCGGTCGGCGACATCAAGCAGATCATCCATCACCTCAAGGCGAAGGGTATCGGCATCCTCATCACCGACCACAACGTCCGCGAGACCCTGGACATCTGTGAAACGGCGTATATCGTCAATGATGGGCAGTTGATCGCGGAGGGGGATGCCGAGAGCATCCTCGCCAACGACCTGGTCAAGGAAGTCTACCTGGGGCACGAGTTCCGCCTCTGAAGAAATCTCCTAGCGCGCCCTCCGGCCTCGCCGGAGCGGTTCCGCTCGCCCGCGGTTTCGCAACCACGAGTGCCGCCTGGAGCGGATGATTTATTCAGAGCAACCCTAGGCAAAGTACGAAAATTCAGGCATATAATTTGCTTCCTGGCGGTGCCGCCACCTCGGCACCCGTAGTAGTGGATGGTGCCATCCGGTACCAGCGAATAAGGTACTAAGCCCTCAGCCATGAAACCATCGCTAGTCCTCAAGATGGGCCAGCAGCTGACGATGACGCCGCAGCTGCAACAGGCCATACGCCTCCTCCAGCTATCCACCCTGGACCTCCAGCAGGAAATCCAGGAAGCGCTGGAATCCAATCCCATGCTCGAACGCCAGGAAGACGGCGACGATTTCGACAACAGCGACCCCCTCGCCGATGGCGCCGAACAGGCGGCCAGCGCGCCCCAGGAGCCCCCCCTCCAGGAAAGCGCCACGCCCAGCGTCGAAAGCCTCGACGACGACCAGTGGAGCGAACGCATACCCAGCGAGTTGCCGGTGGATACCGCCTGGGAAGACATCTACCAGACCAGCGCCAGCAGCCTGCCCAGCAACGACGATGACGAATGGGACTTCACCGCGCGCACCAGCAGCGGCGAGAGCCTGCACAGCCACCTGCTCTGGCAGGTCAACCTGGCACCGATGTCGGACACCGATCGGATGATCGCGGTGACCATCATCGATAGCATCAACAACGATGGCTACCTCGAAGAGTCCCTCGAAGAAATCCTCGCCGCCATCGATCCGGAACTGGACGTCGAGCTCGACGAAGTGGAAGTCGTGCTGCGCCGCATCCAGCAACTGGAACCCGCCGGCATCGGCGCCCGCAACCTGCGCGAGTGCCTGCTGCTGCAACTGCGCCAGTTGCCGTCCACCACGCCCTGGCTGAACGAAGCGCTGCGCCTGGTATCCGACTACCTCGACCTGCTCGGCGGCCGCGACTACAGCCAATTGATGCGGCGCATGAAGCTCAAGGAAGACGAACTGCGCCAGGTCATCGAGCTGATCCAGTGCCTGCATCCCCGGCCCGGTTCGCAGATCGAATCGAGCGAAGCCGAATACATCGTCCCCGACGTCATCGTGCGCAAGGACAACGAGCGCTGGCTGGTCGAGCTGAACCAGGAGGCGATGCCGCGCCTGCGCGTCAACGCCACCTACGCCGGCATGGTCCGCCGCGCCGACAGCAGCGCCGACAATACCTTCATGCGCAACCAGTTGCAGGAAGCCCGCTGGTTCATCAAGAGCCTGCAGAGCCGCAACGAAACGCTGATGAAGGTCGCCACCCAGATCGTCGAGCACCAGCGCGGTTTCCTCGACTACGGCGAAGAAGCCATGAAGCCGCTGGTCCTGCATGACATCGCCGAAGCGGTGGGCATGCACGAATCGACCATTTCGCGGGTCACCACGCAGAAATACATGCATACGCCGCGCGGCATTTTCGAGCTGAAATATTTCTTTTCAAGTCACGTCAGTACCGCCGAAGGCGGGGAATGCTCGTCCACCGCGATCCGCGCGATCATCAAGAAACTGGTGGCCGCGGAAAATGCGAAAAAGCCATTGAGCGACAGCAAGATCGCTGGTTTACTGGAGGCACAGGGCATTCAAGTGGCTCGCCGCACCGTCGCCAAATACCGCGAATCCCTGGGCATAGCCCCTTCGAGCGAGCGCAAGCGACTGGTGTGACGTTGATCCACGCCAAGGTGTTCCGGAGGCAGGTTGCTAACCTGCCACTTACACACGGGCAACAAGGAGAACGCGGTATGCAAGTCAACATCAGTGGCCATCAACTGGATGTGACCGACGCCCTGCGCGACTATGTCGGCGAGAAACTGAGCCGTCTGGAGCGCCATTTCGACAAGATCACCAATGTTCAGGTGATCATGGAGGTCGAGAAACTGAAGCAGAAGATCGAAGCTACCCTGCGCATCGCCGGTGGCGAGATCGTAGCCAATGCGGAACATGAGGACATGTACGCGGCCATCGACCTGCTGATCGACAAACTCGACCGTCAACTGATCAAACACAAAGAGAAGTATCTCGAACGGCAGCAAGGCGTAGGCGCCCGCTGATCTCCCCTCCCCTATGATCCGACTTGAGCAAATCCTGACCCCCGGCCGTTCCCTCGTGAACGTGCCGGGCGGCAGCAAGAAACGCGTACTCGAACAAATCGCCAACCTGGTAGCCAGGGAGCTGCCGGAGTTCGACGCCCAGACCATCTTCGAAAACCTGGTGGCCCGGGAAAAACTCGGCTCCACCGGCTTCGGCAATGGCATCGCCATTCCGCACTGCCGCCTGTCTGGCTGCCAGAGCCCCATCAGCGCCGTGCTGCACCTGGATGCTCCCGTGGACTTCGACGCGCTGGACGGCGCGCCGGTCGACCTGCTCTTCGTCCTGCTGGTACCGGAGGCCGCGACCGAAGAACATCTCGAACTGCTCCGGCAGATCGCCGCCATGCTCGACCGTGCCGACGTACGCGACCGCCTGCGCAGCGCTCCCACTGCCGAAGCGCTTTATCAGATCGTGGTAGACGTACAGAACGGGCAATGACATGCGCCTGATCATCGTCAGTGGCCGCTCGGGCTCGGGCAAGAGCACCGCCCTGAACGTCCTCGAAGACAACGGCTTCTATTGCATCGACAACCTTCCCGCCAGCCTGCTTCCCGACCTGGCGCAGCGCGCCCTGTTGCACACGGAGCTACTGCAGCCACAGGTGGCGGTGTCGATCGACGCCCGCAACCTGCCCAGCCAGTTGCAGCGCTTCCCCGAACTGTTGCAGGAAGTGCGAGACAACCACATCAACTGCGATGTGCTATATCTCGACGCCGACGACGAGACGCTGCTCAAACGATTCTCGGAAACCCGCCGGCGCCACCCGCTGACCACCGACACCCGTTCGCTGGCGGAGGCGATTGGCGACGAGAGCCAATTGCTCGGACCGATCGCCGACCTCGCCGACCTGAAGCTGGACACCACCAGCCTCAACCTCTATCAGTTGCGCGACACCATCAAACTGCGCCTGTTGAACAAGCCGGAACCCGGCACCGCGTTCCTCGTCGAATCCTTTGGCTTCAAGCGCGGCATGCCAGTCGACGCCGACCTGGTGTTCGATGTGCGCTGCCTGCCGAACCCCTACTGGAAGCCCGAGTTGCGCGATCATTCGGGGCTGGAGCCGGAAGTCCGCGAGTATCTGGCCGCCCAGCCGGACGTCGAGGAAATGTACCAGGACATCGTCGGCTACCTGAACAAATGGCTGCCGCGCTTCGCCGCCAGTAACCGCTCATATGTAACAGTTGCGATAGGCTGTACCGGCGGGCACCATCGTTCGGTCTACCTCGCCGAGCGGATTGGCGCTGCACTCAGGGATTCCCTGAAGAACGTGCAGATTCGCCACCGCGATCTCAGCAGCTAGCCCATAACAAGAAGGACAGACTCCCCAAGATGCCCGCCCTCGAGATCACCATCATCAACAAGCTCGGTCTGCACGCCCGCGCGGCGGCCAAGTTCGTCGGCGTCGCGGGGCGCTACCCCTGCCAGGTCCGGGTCGGCCGCAATCCTGAAAGCTGCGTCGACGGCAAGAGCATCATGGCCGTGATGATGCTGGCTGCCGGCAAGGGCACCAACCTGCACCTGCATACCGAAGGCGAACAGGAAGACGAGGCGTTGAACGCGCTGGTCGAACTGATCAACAACCGTTTCGACGAAGGCGAGTAGCCTCTTCCCAGAGACAACGAAAAAGCCGCCAACTGGCGGCTTTTCCTTTCCGGCGATTGCGGCCGGCGTCAATTCAGCGCGGGTCGGATGAGTCCCCTAGCCCAGCGCGGTATCCAGCACCATCATCAGGCAGAAGCCGAACACCAGGCCCAGCGTAGCCTCGGCGGCATGTCCCTGGCGGTGGGACTCGGGAATGATCTCGTGGGTGACCACGAAGAGCATCGCTCCCGCCGCGGCGGCCAGCCCCCAGGGCAGGAGCAGCGCGGAGAGGCCGACCAGCCAGGCGCAGAGCACCGCGAACAGCGGCTCGACCAGGCCCGACGCGGCACCGACCAGCATCGCCTTGAAACGCGACATACCGACTCCGGCCAGCACCAGCGCCACCACCAGCCCTTCCGGCACATCCTGCAGAGCGATGCCCAGGGCGAGGCCGTTGGCCTCGTCCAGGCCGGCACCGGCCGACACGCCAACCGCCATGCCTTCGGGGATGTTGTGCAGGACGATGGCCGTGACGAATAGCAGGATGCGCGGGGGAATGCCACCGGACAGTGGCGCGCCCTCGCAACCGGGATGGACGTCCGGCATCAGCCGGCCGAGGATGAACAGCCCCATCACGCCGACCGCCAGGCCGAAGCTGACCAGGAACCCCGCGCCGAACTTCGAGTAGCCGAGGTCGCCGGCCGCGGATAGCGCCGGCATGATCAACGAGAAGGCCGTCGCCGAGAGCATCACGCCGGCACCGAAGCCCAGCAGCGCATCCGACAGGCGCGCCGGCATGGTTTTCACCACCAGCACCGGCATCGCCCCGAGAGCGGTACCGAAGGCGCAGAGCAGGCCGCCTTTCAACGCCAGCACGATGGGCGCCGGCAGGTTGAGTTCGGCCAGCAACAGCGCGTGGCGGCCGAGCAGGTAGCCGCCGCCGATGAAGATCAGCAGGCCCAGCAGGTTGCGCAGCGTCCGCCCGTTACCTTCGGCGATGCCATGGAGCAACGCCTTCATCGCCGCACCGCCAGGCTGCCGGCCAGCCATCTCGCATCACGGGTAGCATTAGGCCAGGGCTTGCGCATAGCGACGCGCGACCTCCCGCCAGTCGATCACGTTGTAGAAAGCGCCGATGTATTCCGGGCGGCGGTTCTGGTACTTCAGGTAATAGGCGTGCTCCCATACGTCCAGGCCGAGGATCGGCGTATTGCCGTTCATCAGCGGGCTGTCCTGGTTGCCGCTGCTCTCCACCAGCAAGCTGCCCTGGGGAGTCACGCTGAGCCAGGCCCAGCCGCTGCCGAAGCGGGTCAGCGCGGCCTTGGTGAACGCATCCTTGAACGCCTCGAAGCCCCCGAGCTGCTCATCGATGGCCCGCCCCAGGTCGCCATCGGGACGGCCACCGCCCTGGGGCGACATCACGGTCCAGAACAACGAGTGGTTGGCATGCCCACCGCCATTGTTGACAACCGGGGTGCGCAGCTTCTCCGGCAGACCAGCCAGTTGCCGCAGCAGGCTTTCCACCGGCTGCTCGGCATAGGGCGTGCCTTCCAGCGCGGCGTTCAGGTTGTTCACGTAGGTCTGGTGGTGCTTGCTGTGGTGGATCTCCATGGTCAGCGCATCGATGTGCGGTTCCAGGGCATCGTAGGCGTAGGGCAAGGGCGGCAAGGCGTGGGGCATGGAAACTCTCCGTCAGTGATAGCGAAGTGAGGGGGGCGGAGCGAGGAACTCGGATCGGACCTCCGCGTTCGGCGGTCCCTTGAGCAGGCGCTCGGTGCGCGGATAGGCACCGTGTTCGCCGATGAACGACAGCAGTTCGACATAGGTGCGCCGGCTGTGATGCTGGGCCGCCTGGCGCAGGGCCAACGGCAGCTTCTGGTCGGCGCTGACCCGCAACAGGCGCTCGTGGCAGGCGCAGAGGTATTCGGCGGTTTCCTCCGGTTGCTCCAGTTGCAGGTGCAAGTCGGCCAGGTTGTGATGGGAAATGACGAACGCCATCACCGCCTCGTCGGCGTCGCCCCAGCGTTCCAGCAGCACCTGGGCCAGGGCCAGGGCATGGAGGTAGTGCTCACGCGCATCGATCAATGCGCCGGTGACGAAACAGCGGTTGCCCTGTTCGATCGTTCGTTGCCAATGACGCATGGCGGTACCTCCAGTGGTGGGGCGGCCTCAGAGGCCGCCAGCCGTGAGTTTTTCCGGATCCAGCAACACCTCCAGGCGCGCACGGTCCAGATCGGTGTTTTCCAGCGCCACATCGATGATCGGCCGTCCCTCGCGATAGGCCTGCTTGGCGATTTCCGCAGCCTTCTGGTAGCCGATGATCGGGTTCAGCGCAGTGACCAGGATCGGGTTGCGCGCCAACGCCTCGCTGAGCTTGCCCTGGTTGACCTTGAAGCTGGCGATGGCCTTGTCCGCCAGCAGCCGGCTGACGTTGGCCAGCAACTGGATGCTGTGCAACAGGTTGTCCGCCACCAGCGGCAGCATCACGTTCAGTTCGAAGTTGCCCGATTGGCCGGCGACGGCAATGGCGGCGTCATTGCCGATCACCTGGGCGGCGACCATCGCGGTGGCCTCCGGGATCACCGGGTTGACCTTGCCGGGCATGATCGAGGAGCCTGGTTGCAGCGCTTCCAGCTCGATCTCGCCGAGCCCGGCAAGCGGCCCGGAGTTCATCCAGCGCAGGTCGTTGGCCAGCTTCATCAGGGTCACGGCCAGGGTCTTCAACTGGCCGGACGCAGCGACCGCCGTGTCCTGCGAACCGATCAGGGCGAAGAAGTCGTCGCCGGGGCGGAACGCCAACCCGGTCAGGTCGTTCAGCTCCTGGCTGAAACGTTCGGCGAACCGCGGATGGGCGTTGATCCCGGTGCCCACCGCGGTGCCGCCCTGTGCCAACTGCTGCAAGGCAGGAAGTACGCTCTCGATGTGCACGCCGGCCTGTCGCACCTGCTGCGCCCAGCCACCGAGCACTTGGCTCATGCGTACCGGCATCGCATCCATCAGGTGGGTGCGGCCGGTCTTCACATAGGCATGCACTTCGCCGGCCTTGCTCTGGATAGTCTGCTCCAGGTGGCGCAGCGCCGGCAGCAGGTGTTCGCTGATCTCGAGGGCGGCACTGATGTGGATGGTCGAGGGGATGATGTCGTTGCTGCTCTGCCCGCAGTTCACATGGTCGTTCGGATTGACCTTGCCGCCCAGGCGACGACTGGCCAGGGTCGCCACCACTTCGTTGGCGTTCATGTTGGAACTGGTGCCGGAGCCGGTCTGGAACACATCCACCGGGAAATGCTGCATGAAGTCCTCCTGCAGCAACTGCAGGCAGGTCTCGGCGATCGCCTCGCCCATCGGTGCATCCAGTTGCTGCAGGGAGACGTTCGCCCGCGCCGCCGCGGCCTTGGCCAGCAGCAGGGCGCGGACGAAGGCCTGGGGCATGCGCTGGCCGCTGACCGGGAAGTTGTTCACCGCGCGCTGGGTCTGGGCGCCGTAGAGGGCGGTCGTCGGGACCGCCAGTTCGCCCATGCTGTCGCGTTCGATGCGGGTGTCAGTCATCTTGGTTTCCTTGTTGCGGGTGATCGAAGCTCATCGACGGCGCCAGGTCCTGCCTGGCCATTCGTACGGAGAGCTGGCGCAGCCGTCGCCGCTGGCTGCCGTTGGTGGTCAGTCGCTGAAGTTCGCAGAGGGGCCGGTAGGCGTAGTCGAGGCAGAGGCTGCGCCAGTGCCAGGGCAATATCGGATCGCGACCGGTATCGAGCAGGAGGTTGTAGGCTTTCTCGAACAGCGGCCAGGCGGCCACACCTTCCCAACCGGCGAGATAGCGCGCCTCGCCGAGGTACTGGTCGAGCAGGCGCGGTTCGTCGGGATCGAGCGCGCAGCGGATCTGCGTGCCCAGCCAGTACCAGTGATCCAATGCTTGCGGGTCGTGCGCCTCGAAGGACATGGCAACCTCACCAGACGATAATGAGATTGATTATTGTTTTCTTCTTGGTAAAAGACAAGCATGGTCCCCATAGAGGCGGACAATCGAACAGGCGGAAACGAAAACGCCAGCGACGAGCGCTGGCGTTCTACAGAGGGAAACCCGGCCTCAGCGCCCGGCCACCATCATCGACTCGACCAGTACAGAACCGGTATGCAGGTTGCCGCGCCGTTCGATGTCCTTGCCGACCGCGACGATACGGCGGAACAGGTCGCGCAGGTTGGCGGCGATGGTGACTTCCTGGACCGGGAACTGGATCTCGCCGTTCTCGACCCAGTAGCCGGCGGCGCCGCGGGAATAATCGCCGGTCACCAGGTTGACGCCCTGCCCCATCAACTCGGTGACCAGCAGGCCACGCCCCATCCGGCGTATGAGAGCGGCCTGGTCCTCGTCGCCATGGCTGACGAACAGGTTATGCACGCCGCCGGCGTTGGCCGTGCTCGGCAGGCCGAGCTTGCGCCCGGAATAGGTGCCCAGGACATAGGACACCAGCTCGCCGTTCTCGACGAATGGCTTGGCATAGGTCGCCAGGCCGTCGCTATCGAAGCTGGCGCTGCCGAGCGCGCCGACCAGGTGCGGCCGCTCGTCGATGCTCAACCACTCGGGAAACAGGCGCTGGCCCAGCGCGCCTTCGAGGAAGGATGACTTGCGATACAGGCTGCCGCCTGAGATCGCCCCGAGGAAATGGCCGAACAGGCCAACAGCGATTTCCGGAGCGAACAGCACCGGCACTTCGGCGGTCTGCACCGGCCGCGCGCCCAGTCGGCTGGCGGCGCGCTCGGCGGCGCGCCGACCGATCGACTCGGCGCTGGCCAAGGCCTCGCCACGGCGGTTGACGTCATACCAATAGTCACGCTGCATCTGTCCTTCGCCCTCGGCGATCATCACGCAGCTGAGGCTGTGCCGGGTGCTGGCGTAACCACCGATGAAACCGTGGCTGTTACCGTATACCCGGCAGCCCTGGTGGGTATTCAGGGTGGTGCCGTCGGCCTTGGTCACCCGCTTGTCGGCGGCGAACGCCGCTGCCTCGCAAGCCAGGGCACGTTCCACGGCCTGCTCGGGACTCAGGCTCCATGGATGATAGAGGTCCAGCTCGGGCAACTCGCGGGCCATCAACGCGGCATCGGCGAGACCGGCGCATTCGTCCTCGGAGGTATGGCGGGCGATCGCCAGCGCCGCCGCCACCGTCTCGCGGATGGCCGCCTCGCCGGTCGCCGAGGTGCTCGCCGAGCCCTTGCGCTGGCCTGCGTAGAGGGTGATGCCGAAACCTTGGTCACGGTTGAACTCGACGGTTTCCACCTCGCCCTGGCGCACGCTGGTGGACAGGCCCTGCTCCAGCGACACCGCCACTTCGCAGGCACTGGCGCCCTGGCGGCGGGCCTCGGCGATGATCTGCTCGACCTGCTCGCGAAGGTCCGGAAGCACGGAGGGACCGACTGCCGCGGCATGTAGACTCATCTGTTGACTCTCCTGTTGACGTGGCCGCCCACGCGGCCGGGCCGGACAAGCGGCCCCTGACTCGTTATCATGGCGGCGTTTTCCACTGGACCACCACCATGGCTGAATTTCACGACGACGACTCGCAATTCGAAGAGAAGAGCAAGTCGCAGATCAAACGCGAGCTGCATGCCCTGCAGGACCTCGGCGAGCGCCTGACCACCCTGCAACCGCAGTTGCTGGAGCGCCTGCCGCTCACCGACCCGCTACGCAAGGCGCTGCTCGAGGCGCCGAAGCACAAGGCGCACATCGCCCGCAAACGGCATATCCAGTACATCGGCAAACTGATGCGCGACCAGGACGTGGACGCCATCGTCGCCCTCATCGACCAGGTGGACTCCTCCACCCGCCAGTACAACGAACGTTTCCATGCCCTCGAACGTTGGCGCGACCAGTTGATCGCCGGCGGCGACGCAGCGCTCGACGCCTTCGTCGGGGAGTTCCCCGAGTGCGATCGCCAGCACCTGCGCGGCCTGGTCCGCCACGCCCAGCACGAGGCCGCGCACAACAAACCGCCGGCCGCCGCACGCAAAGTGTTCAAGTACATCCGCGAACTGGACGAAACCAAGCGCGGCCTGCGCTAGGTTTCGCCGCGCCGGCGCCCGGGCCATGCCTCAGGCGCCGGTGCCGCCGACGGTGATCGCATCGATCTTCAGGGTCGGCTGGCCTACACCGACCGGCACCGACTGACCGTCCTTCCCGCAGGTTCCCACGCCACTGTCCAGGGCCAGGTCGTTGCCGACCATGGACACCCGGCTCATCGCTTCCGGACCGTTGCCGATCAGGGTGGCGCCTTTCACCGGGGTGGTGATCCTGCCGTTCTCGATCAGGTAGGCCTCGCTGGTGGAGAACACGAACTTGCCGCTGGTGATATCGACCTGGCCACCGCCGAGGTTGGCGCAGTAGATACCCTTCTCCACCGAGGCGATGATTTCCTGCGGATCGCTCTCGCCGGCCAGCATGTAGGTGTTGGTCATGCGTGGCATCGGCAGGTGCGCGTAGGACTCGCGGCGGCCGTTACCGGTGCGCGCCACGCCCATCAGGCGGGCGTTGAGCTTGTCCTGCATGTAGCCCTTGAGCACGCCGTTCTCGATCAACACGTTGCAGTTGCTCGGCGTGCCTTCGTCATCCACGCTCAGCGAGCCGCGACGCCCGGCCAGGGTGCCGTCGTCGACGATGGTGCACAGGCTCGAGGCGACCTTTTCGCCGATCCGGCCGCTGTAGGCGGAGCTGCCCTTGCGGTTGAAGTCGCCCTCCAGGCCGTGGCCGACCGCTTCGTGGAGCAGGACCCCGGACCAACCCGCGCCCATCACCACCGGCAGGGTGCCGGCCGGCGCGGGAATCGCCTCGAGGTTGACCAGCGCCTGGCGCAGGGCCTCGCGGGCGTAGCCCATGGCACGATCTTCCTGGAGGAAATAGCGATAGTCGGTGCGACCGCCGCCGCCGTGGCCGCCGCGTTCGCGTCGGCCGTTCTGTTCGACGATCACGCTGACGTTGAAACGCACCAGCGGACGAATGTCGGCGGCCAGCGAACCGTCGCTGGCCGCTACCAGGATCTGCTCCCAGACGCCGGCCATGCTCACCGTGACCTGCTGGATGCGGGGATCGAGCGCACGGGTAGCGGCGTCGATCTGCTTCAGCAACTCGACCTTCTCGGCACGGCTGAGCACGTCCAGCGGGTTCTCGCCGGCGTACAGGCGAGCCGGCACCACGGCCTTGAACGCCTGCACACTGCCGTTCTGTCCCGCACGGGAAATCGAACGGGCCGCCACCGCGGCCTGTTTCAACGCCTCGGCGGTGATCGCATTGCTATAGGCGAAGCCGGTCTTCTCGCCCGACTGCGCGCGTACCCCGACGCCCTGGTCGAGATTGAAGCTGCCTTCCTTGACGATGCCGTCCTCGAGCATCCACGACTCGGAGACCTGGCTCTGGAAATACAGGTCGGCGGCATCGATGCCCGGGCCGTTCAGTTCATGAAGAATGCCGGGCAGGCTGTCCAGCTCCAGACCACCGGGGGCCAGCAACTGCTGGCTGACGGATGACAACAACTCGCTCATATTCACTCCGTACGCGCCGGCCGCGGTTCGGCCGGCGGGAAAAATCGTCTGTGCGCCACCACCGGCATGCGCCGGCGGATATCCGCCTGTTCTGCGGCGTCGCGCGCCGCCAGCAGCACCGCTTCGCCCTGCGGCCGCTCGACCAGGACCCGGCCCCAGGGATCGACGATGGCCGAATGGCCGAACGTCTCCCGGCCCCGTGGGTGGACGCCACCCTGTCCGGCCGCCAGCAGGTAGCACTGGGTCTCGATGGCGCGGGCGCGGACCAGCACCTGCCAGTGCGCCGCGCCGGTCACCGCGGTGAACGCCGACGGCGCTGTGATCAGCTCTGCGCCGGCCTCGCGCAGCGCGGTATAGAGTTCCGGAAAACGCAGGTCGTAGCAGACCGTCAGGCCAAGGCGACCGACCGGCGTATCCGCCACCACGATCTTCTGACCGAAAGCATAGTCGTCGGATTCACGATAGCGGCCCCGCGCATCGGCTACGTCCACATCGAACAGGTGCAGCTTGTCGTAGCGGGCGACCCGCTCTCCGTGCTCGTCAATCAGCAGCGAACAGGCATTCGCCTTCGCCTCGGGTTGCCCCTCCGGCGGCAGCGGCAGCGTTCCGGCGACTATCCACAACCTGAGGTCGCGAGCGGCGGAATTCAACCACGGCAGGATAGGCCCGTTCCCCCGCGCCTCGGCGCGCCCCAGCTCGGCCAGGTCGCGCCGGCCCATGGCGGCGAAGTTTTCCGGTAGCACGGCGAGCCGCGCCCCGCCCTCGGCGGCCTGTTCCAGCAGGCGACGGGCGGCGGCCAGGTTGGCCGTCACGTCGTCCTGGCTGACCATCTGGATCACGGCAATGGACATGATTTCCTCCTCGCGGACGAAAGCGCCGCGTCGCGGCCCGGGCGCCGCTCAGCGGGGCTTCTCGAATGGCTTGTCGAAGCTGATCTTCGGATCCTGCCAGGGGCCCTTGACGCTGTATTGCACGCTGGCGAAGCGCGAGACCCGGTCACCGAGCAACTTGTCGACGACGAAGACCGCGCCGCCGACCGCCGGACCGCCGACTATCAGTGCCGCCAGGGTCAGGTTGTTGGTCAATGGCAAGGTCACCAGCAGCTTGGCGTCGACCCGATCGTGAGCCAGGTCCAGGGTACCGTTCAACTCCAGGTTGCTCGACGGCCCTTCCAGCTTCAGCGGCTCGCGGGTGATGTAGACGCCGTCGGTGGCGGAGAGAACCCCCTTCACCCGGTCATAGCTCAGTCCCTTGCCGAGGATGTCCGAGAAGTCCAGGCGCAGCCGGCGGTTGATCGCGTTGAAATTGAGCAGGCCGAACACTCGCAGCGCCTGGGCGCTGCCTTCGACCTCGACGAACTGCCCCTTGCGCAGCGATGCATCCATGCTGCCGCTGAAGCGCTTCAGGGCCATGTAGGCCGGCGATCCCGGCCACTGGCCGTTGATATCCATGCGGAAACGTTCGCTGGTGGCGCTCGGCGCGAAATTCCAGGCCTTGAGCACATCCGCCAGGTTCTTGCCCTCGATCCGTCCCTGGTAGGTGCTGCGGGTATTGCCCGGACTGCCGTCCCAGCGCAGGCTGCCATTGACGTGCAGGCCACGCAGGTCGAGGTCCAGGTCGTTGAACGCCACGCCGTTGCTGCCCGGCCGTACCTTCAGGCTCCAGGCGCCCAGCGGCTGGCCGCCGAGGGCGACCTGGCCGATCTTCACGTCTACCGCCGGCAGGCTGCGCGGATCGACGGCGGCCAGCGGGTCCGAATCCTCCACCTTGTTCTCGTCGGGAAGGGTCGACTTCGGCAGGTTCAGGCGGTCCAGATCGACCACGATCGGCGCGCCCCTGGCATCCGGCAAGACCAGACGCCCCGATGCGAGGTCGCTGACCAGCACCAGTTGCCAGGCCCGCTCCTGGCGGGCCAGGTCGACGGTCAGGTTCTTCAGCTCCTGGCCGAAGCCCTTGAAGCTGTCGATGCGCAGGTCGGCGCCGCGCAGCAGGCCCGCAGCGCTACTGGCAGCCTGGTCGCCATTGCCGTAGCGCTTCAGGGTGGCCTGCCAGGCGTCCCAGTCCAGTTCCGCCAGACGCCCGCGCACCCGCAGCCCCTGTGCCGAGGGCAGCAACGCCGGGTCACCGCCCAGGCGCAGGGCGCCGCGTCCGTTCAGCGGCTTGTCCGCCGGGGCCGCATAGGCCAAGCTGGCGAGGCCGTCGTAACGCGCCCAGTAACGCCGTTCGGCGCCATCCAGGGTCATCCGCCATTGGGTCGGCCGCGCCTGGGCGGCCGTCTTGCCGAACGGCGCCGGCAGGTCGACGACGGCGCCCTTGAGATCCGAATCGATCTGCAACTGGCTGTCCTTGCCATCCAGCAGCAGGTTGAGCTGGAACGGCAGGCGTCCCGAGACCGGTAACGGACGCTGGCCAGCGCCGAGCCAGTCGCTCAGCGACTTGACCGCCACCTGGCCGTTGAGCAGCAAGCGCGTGCGCGCATCGCCGCGCCCCTCGGCGACGATCCGCCCGCGTACCTCGCTGCCCAGCACCCGGGCCTGCACCGCCGGGGCGCTCAGGCCCTTGGCCAGGTCGAAACGGAAGTCGCCCTTCACTTCGCTCATATCCAGCTTCGGACTGGGCATCTTCAGGGTCGCGCCCACGGTGGAGAAATCCACGACCACCCCGGTCTTGCCGGCCTCGTCGTGGTCCAGTGGAATATCCAGCTTCAGGTGGCCCTGCAAGGGCCCGTCGCCCTCCCAGCCGGCGAAAATCTTGCGGGTCGGGATCGGCGCTTCCTGGAGCAGCTTGATGCCGTCCTTCAGGTTACTGTCGACGGCGCCATCCACATACAGGTGCGGCGTCTGTCCCGGCCGGCCGAGAGGTATGTCGACCTTGACGTCGCTGACCCGGGAATTCAGCAGATTCCCGCTGGAGGCCAGCACGCGGACTCCGGAATCCTCGACGAACACCTCGCCGACCGTTTTGCTCAAGGCGGGCCAACCGGGCTGGTAGGCCAGCTCGCCGTCGCGGACCTTAAAGTAGAGGTTCATGACGTGGGCTTCGGCCGCCGCGCCGCGGTTCAGCGAGCCCTGCCACTGGAAGTAGCCCTGCTCGACATGGCCACTGCGGATCGCCGTCTTCAACCAGTTCGCCAGGCTTTTGTTCATTCCCGGCAACTGGGTCGGCAGGTACTTGGCGGTGAAGCGCGCGTCGCCGTCGCTGAGGCCGACCTGCAGGTCCATGTAGTCTTCAGCGCCGGGATCGCGCATCAGGCGGATCAGCATGTCGCCGGCCAGGCTGCCCTCCTCGCCCTCGACCCGCATCAGGTGGCTGCCGAGGGTGAAGGCGCGGTCGTCCAGGCTCCAGAACATCCGCGTGCGAGCCTCGCGGTAGCGCCACGGCTCGGGAAATACCTTGGCCAGGTGCAGCATGAAATCCTGCGCCGATGCGTCGAGCTGGCCTCCGGCCAGGGTGCCGGTCAAGGTGCCGCTGACGTTTTCCACCGCCGGGACCTCATGGAACGCCGAGATACCGACCTTTTCCAGGTTGGTCGCGTAGCTGACCCGCTCGGGCACCTCCCGCTGCGGCCAGAAATCGGCGTTCAGGTTGTGCAGGATGCCCTTCGGCTTCAGGCCCGCCACCCACTCGGCCGCCGCGTCCGGCAGCGGCGCCAGCGCTTCTATCGCCGGCACCAGGGGCGTCAGGTCGACGCGGTCGGCCTGCAGCTTCCAGTGTGGCTCGTTGTTCTGCTGCTCGCGACGCAACAGCAACTCCACCTCGCCCCAGCGCTGCTCGCCGAAATTCGCCGCCAGGTCGCCGACCCGAACCTTCCAGCCCTGCGCTTCGCGATCGAAGAACAGGTTCATGCCCAGGTCGTTGATTTCCACCGGCTTGCGCGCGGCATACGACGCCTTCAACTGCGGCGCCAGCAGCCGTGCCACCAGCCGTTGCGCCTTGCCGTCGCGCCAGTCGAACCAGAAGTCGCCGCCGGCCTTGGCCCGGACGATCGTCCATTCCTGGGTCAGACCGGCCGGCAACCATTGCGCCCAGTCGCTCTGCGGCAGGCTGAGATAGAACCTGGCGCTGCTGCGCGGCCAGTCCTCGCTGTCGATCCGCCCTTCGGCGTGCAGCGCCAGAGGTTGGCCATCCGGCAGTTGCAGGCGGGCATCGAGACTCTGCCCACCAACCGATGAACTGCGCAGGGTCGCGCCGACCGCGCTGAGCGACAGCGCTGCGCTTCCCCGCGGCGCCACCTCCAGTTGACTGTCTAGCAGCGAGATGCGTTGGGTCTGCAGCAGGAATTGCAGGAGTTTCCGGGGATCGCTGGGCTTGTCGCTGTGCGGCAGGCCATCCAGGCTCCACTGGCCATCCTCGCCTTCGCGCAGGGTCAGCTTGAGTCCCTCCAGCTCCAGGCTGCCGATCCGCACCTGGCGCGCCAGCAGGCTGCCGAGCAGGTCCGGCGCCAGCCGCACCCGCGCCAGGCGCAGACTCTGTTCGCCGTCGCCGACCTGGATGTCGCGCGCCACCACCAGAGGCTCGAAGCCGCGCCAGGAGCCCGTCAGCTCGGCAATCCGCACCGGTATGCCGAGTTGCTTGCCAGCTTCGTCCTCCAGCTGCTGGCGGTATTCGGCCACCAGCGGCACCAGTTGCCGGCCAAGGCTGACGTACAGCGCCAGCAGCACCAGTACCAGGGCGCACAGACCCAGGACGATCCGTAGCAGTCGCGTTCCGAGGCTTCCCACATCCGCCATTTCAGCCATACGCCTCAGAGCAGGACCACGTCATATTGCTCCTGCGAGTACATCGCCTCGACCTGGAACTTGATGGTGCGGCCGATGAACGCCTCGAGATCGGCGACGTTACCCGACTCCTCGTCGAGCAGCCGGTCCACCACCTTCTGGTTGGCCAGCACCAGGTAGGAGTCGGCCTGGTAGGCACGCGCCTCGCGGAGAATCTCGCGGAAAATCTCGTAGCAGGTGGTTTCCGCAGTCTTCAGCATGCCGCGTCCCTGGCAGCAGGGGCACGGCTCGCAGAGGATCTGCACCAGGCTTTCGCGGGTGCGCTTGCGGGTCATCTGCACCAGGCCCAACTCGGTGATGCCGATGATGTTGGTCTTCGCGTGGTCGCGCTCCAGTTGCTTCTCCAGGGTGCGCAGGACCTGCCGGCGATGCTCCTCGTCCTCCATGTCGATGAAGTCGATGATGATGATCCCGCCCAGGTTGCGCAGGCGCAGTTGGCGGGCGATCGCGGTGGCCGCCTCGAGGTTGGTCTTGAAGATGGTTTCCTCGAGGTTGCGATGGCCGACGAAGGCGCCGGTGTTCACGTCGATGGTGGTCATCGCCTCGGTCGGATCGACGATCAGGTAGCCGCCGGACTTCAGCAGTACCTTGCGCTCCAGGGCTTTCTGGATTTCGTCCTCGACGCCGTAGAGATCGAAGATCGGTCGCTCGCCCGGGTAATGTTCGAGGCGATCGGAAATCTCCGGCATCAATTCTTCGACGAAGGAAGTGATCTTCTGGAAGTTCTCTCGCGAGTCGATGCGGATCTTCTCGATCCGCGGGTTCACCAGGTCGCGCAGGGTACGGATCGCCAGGGACAGGTCTTCGTAGATCACCGAAGGCGCGCCGACGGTCTGGATCTGCGCGGCGATCTGGTCCCATAGCCGGCGAAGGTAGCGGATGTCGGCGAGAATCTCGTCCTCGCCCGCACCTTCCGCGGCGGTGCGCAGGATGAAGCCGCCCTGTCCCTCGATGCCTTCCGCCGCCACGCAGTCGGCCACCACCTTCTTCAGGCGCTCGCGCTCGACTTCGTCCTCGATCCGCAGGGATATCCCGACATGACTGGTGCGCGGCATGTACACCAGATAGCGCGAAGGAATCGACAGGTGGGTGGTCAGCCGTGCGCCCTTGGTGCCGATCGGATCCTTGGTCACCTGCACCACCAGCGCCTGCCCCTCATGGACCAGGGCACTGATGCTTTCCACGGCGCTGCCTTCGCGATTGGATATCTCGGCGGCATGGATGAACGCCGCACGTTCCAGGCCGATGTCGACGAACGCCGCCTGCATCCCCGGCAGTACCCGTACCACCCGCCCCTTGTAGATATTGCCGACGATGCCGCGCCGCTGGGTGCGTTCGACATGCACTTCCTGCAGGACGCCGTTTTCCACCACCGCCACGCGCGACTCCATCGGCGTGATATTGATCAGGATCTCTTCGCTCATGCGTCCACTGTCCTTATTTCGGCGCGTTAGGCGTTACGGCGGGTTGCCACCCACGGGCTGCCAGCAAGGGATGCCGAATTCCCTCAACAGTTCCGCAGTTTCACACAAAGGCAGCCCGACCACCGCACTGTAACTGCCTTCGATGCGGCTGACGAATATCGCCCCGAGGCCCTGGATCGCATATCCGCCCGCTTTGTCCGCCGGCTCGCCGCTCTGCCAGTAGCGCAGCGCTTCTTCCGGAGCGACCTGGCGGAAGCGCACCCGGCACTCCACCACCCGCGCCTCGACGCCGCCAGCGGCGGCCAGGGCCACGGCGGTGAGAACCTGGTGTTCGCGCCCGGACAGCGCAGCCAGCATGGCCAGCCCGTCGGCCTGGTCCACGGGCTTGCCGAGAATTCGCCCGTCGATCACCACCGAGGTATCCGCGCCCAGGACACAACCGCCCTCGCCGCGCCCTTCCAGCATAGCCAGCCCGGCGGCCGCCTTGCCGCGCGCCAGGCGCTCGACGTAGGCGGCGGGCGCTTCGTTCGGCAAGGGGGACTCGTCGATAGCGGTGGCGAGCACGGACAGCGGCACGCCGATCTGGGTCAGCAGTTCACGGCGACGGGGCGAGGCGGAGGCGAGATACAGCGACGGCATGGAGGCTCCCGGGAAACGCGTCGGGCGATGCGCCGATCGCCCGTTTCGAAGAATGACGATATCCGCCGCAGCATAGCTGCGAAGCGGACCTACCTCACGTTGAGACGCAGGCGGACGAACTGCAGCAGGGCGTACACCCAGGGCCAGAGCAGCGCGCTGACCAGGGCCGGGAGCAGGAAGGTCAGGGTCGGCGGACGATTGCCGGTCAGGGCGTTGAGCCAGAGCTGGAGTAGCTGCGCCAGGCCGTAGACCACCACCAGCACCAGGCACTGCTGCCAGGCCGGGAACATGCGCAGGCGCTGGTGCAGGGACAGCACGAGGAAGGTGATCAGGCCGAGGATCAGCGCGTTCTGCCCGAGCAGGTTGCCGTAGAGCACGTCCTGGGCCAGGCCGAGCAGCCAGGCGGTGACCATCCCGACGCGCTCGGGCAGCAGCAACACCCAGTAGGTCAGCAGCATCGCCAGCCACAGCGGGCGGCCGATCTCGGTGAAGGTAGGCATCGGCGCTACGGCCAGCACCAGCCCGACCAGCAGGCTCAGCCAGATCACCCAGACATTGTTCGAACCTTGAGTCGCGCGAGCCATCAGCGGCGTCCCCCGTTGGCCGCCGGAGCGGCAGGCTGCGTGGGAGCTGGCGCGGGCGCGGCGGCGGGCTGCTGCGCAGCGCCCTGGGCTGCCGGGGTGGCCGGCGACGGCGCGGCGGCCGGTTGCGCGGCAGGCTGGGGCGCCTGGGCGCCGGCGGCGGCTTTCTTGTCCGCCTCTTCCTGGGCCTCGGCGGCGTCGTTGGCGCGCTGTTCCGGGGTGCGGCTGTCGCTGAACACCAGCAGCACGTAGCGGCTACGGTTCATCTTCGCGGTCGGCACCGCGCGCACCACGGCGAACGGCTGGCCGGAATCGTGGATCACTTCCTTGACCGTGGCCACCGGATAGCCGGCGGGGAAGCGTTGCCCCAGGCCGGAGCTGACCAGTAGGTCGCCTTCCTTGATGTCGGCGGTGTCGGCGACGTAGCGCAATTCCAGGCGCTCGGGATTGCCGGTGCCGACGGCGATGGCGCGCAGGCCGTTGCGATTGACCTGCACCGGGATACTGTGGGTGGTGTCGGTGAGCAGCAGGACCCGCGCGGTATAGGGCATCACCTCGACCACCTGGCCCATCAGGCCGCTGGCATCGAGCACCGGCTGGCCGACGAAGACGCCGTCGTTCTCGCCCTTGTCGATCATGATGCGTTGGGTGAAGGGGTTCGGATCGACGCCGATCAGCTCGCTGACCAGTACCTTGTCGTCGACCAGCGCGGCGGAATTGAGCAGCTCGCGCAGGCGCACGTTCTGCTCGGTGAGCGCGGCGAGTTTCTGCACCCGGCGCTGCATCAGCAGGGACTCGGCCTTGAGGCGTTCGTTCTCGGCGATCAGCTCGCTACGGCTGCTGAACTGGTCGCGCACGCCTTCCCAGGCGCGCACCGGCATTTCCGCCAGGCCGTAGAAAGGCGTGAGCACCATTCCCAGCTTGCTGCGGACGGGCTCCAGATAGTCGAACCGGGCGTCCACCACCATCAGGCTGACCGACAGCACGGCCAGCACCAACAGGCGAACGCCCAGCGACGGGCCTTTGGAGAATAGCGGTTTGATGATCCGCTCCTAGGCGACGATGCTCGCCACCTTACTCGGTGGAGAGCAGGTCCATGGAGTGGCGGTCCATCATCTCCAGCGCACGGCCACCGCCGCGAGCCACGCAGGTCAGCGGCTCCTCGGCGACGATCACCGGCAGGCCGGTTTCCTGTGCCAGCAGCTTGTCCAGGTCGCGCAGCAGCGCACCACCGCCGGTCAGCACCAGGCCGCGCTCGGCGATATCCGAGGCCAGCTCCGGCGGCGATTGCTCGAGGGCGCTCTTGACCGCCTGGACGATGGTCGCCAGGGACTCCTGCAGGGCCTCGAGGACCTCGTTGGAGTTCAGGGTGAAGCTGCGCGGTACGCCTTCGGCCAGGTTACGGCCGCGGACGTCGACTTCGCGAACGTCGCCGCCCGGGAAGGCGGTGCCGATCTCCTGCTTGATGCGCTCGGCGGTGGATTCGCCGATCAGGCTGCCGTAGTTGCGGCGCACGTAGGTGACGATGGCTTCGTCGAAGCGGTCGCCGCCGACGCGGACGGATTCGGCGTAGACCACGCCGTTGAGGGAAATCAGGGCGATCTCGGTAGTGCCGCCGCCGATGTCTACGACCATCGAGCCGCGGGCCTCCTCGACCGGTAGGCCGGCGCCGATGGCGGCAGCCATCGGCTCTTCGATCAGGAACACCTCGCGGGCGCCGGCGCCCAGGGCGGATTCGCGGATGGCCCGGCGCTCAACCTGGGTGGACTTGCACGGCACGCAGATCAGCACGCGTGGGCTGGGCTGCAGGAAGCTGTTCTCGTGGACCTTGTTGATGAAGTACTGCAGCATCTTCTCGCAGACGCTGAAATCCGCGATCACGCCGTCTTTCATCGGACGGATGGCGGCGATGTTGCCCGGGGTACGGCCGAGCATGCGCTTGGCCTCGGTGCCCACGGCGACGACGCTCTTCTGGCTGCCATGGCTGCGAATGGCGACCACGGACGGTTCGTTCAGGACGATGCCGCGCTCGCGCACATAAATAAGGGTATTGGCAGTACCCAGGTCGATCGACAGATCGCTGGAAAACATGCCACGCAATTTTTTGAACATGGGAAAGAAACCCTAGGCGAAGCGTGGGTGAAAAATACGCGGGTAAAAAAGTGCGGCAAACTCTAACAACGACGGGGATTTTGGGCAAGGCGGGCAATATGCTAAATTGCAGGCTTTTCCCGGCCCCACAAGGCCCGTCCAGGCGGAATTAGACCGCCGACCGCGGCATCCGTTCCCTGCCTTATATAACGCATGGCGCCCCGCCGCCCTTCCAAGGCCGCTTTTGCTGGAGACTCCCGATGGCGCTTGAACGCTCCGACGTGGAAAAAATCGCCCATCTCGCCCGCCTGGGCCTGAGCGAGGCCGATCTTCCGCGCACCACCGAGACCCTGAACAACATCCTCGGCCTGATCGACCAGATGCAGGCGGTCGACACCAGCGGCGTCGAACCGCTTGCCCACCCGCTGGAAGCCACCCAGCGCCTGCGTCCGGACGCGGTCACCGAGACCGATCACCGCGACGCCTACCAGACCATCGCCCCCGCCGTGGAAGAAGGTCTGTACCTGGTTCCGAAAGTCATCGAGTAATAAGGACGCGGACACATGCTGCATCAATTGACCCTCGCCGAGGTCGCCCGCGCCCTCGCCGACAAGCAATTTTCCGCCGAAGAGCTGACCCGCACCCTGCTCGGTCGCATCCGGCAGCTGGATCCCCAGCTCAACAGCTTCATCAGCATCACCGACGACCTGGCCATCGCCCAGGCCAAGGCAGCCGACGAACGGCGCGCCAACGGCGAGAACGGCGCCCTGCTCGGCGCGCCGATCGCCCACAAGGACCTGTTCTGCACCCAGGGCGTACGCACCAGCTGCGGTTCGAAGATGCTCGACAACTTCGTCTCGCCCTACGACGCCACCGTGGTCGAGAAGCTCGCCGCCGCCGGCGCCGTTACCCTCGGCAAGCTGAACATGGACGAATTCGCCATGGGCTCGTCGAACCAGTCCAGCCACTACGGCGCGGTGAACAACCCCTGGAGCCTCGACCGCGTGCCTGGCGGCTCCTCCGGCGGCTCCGCCGCGGCAGTCGCCGCGCGCCTGCTGCCGGCCGCCACCGGCACCGATACCGGCGGCTCGATCCGCCAGCCGGCGGCGCTGACCAACCTCACCGGGATCAAGCCGACCTACGGCCGGGTTTCCCGCTGGGGCATGATCGCCTACGCCTCCAGCCTCGACCAGGGCGGCCCGCTGGCGCGCACCGCCGAGGACTGCGCGCTGATGCTGGGGGTGATGGCCGGATTCGATCCGAAGGACTCGACCAGCGTCGAACAGCCGGTGGACGACTACCTGGCCGCCCTGCAGAAGCCGCTGAGCGGCCTGCGCATCGGCCTGCCGCGGGAATACTTCGGCGCCGGCCTCGACAGCCGCATCGCCGACGCGGTGCTGGCCGTGGTCGAGGAGCTGAAGACGCTCGGCGCCACGGTGAAGGACATTTCCCTGCCGAACATGCAGCACGCCATCCCGGCCTACTACGTGATCGCGCCGGCCGAGGCGTCCTCCAACCTGTCGCGCTTCGACGGCGTGCGCTATGGCTATCGTTGCGACGCCCCGCAGAACCTGGAAGACCTGTACAAGCGCTCGCGCGCGGAAGGCTTCGGCAGCGAAGTGAAGAACCGCATCATGGTCGGCACCTACGCACTGTCGGCCGGCTACTACGATGCCTATTACCTGCAGGCTCAGAAGATTCGCCGGCTGATCAAGAACGACTTCGTCAGCGCCTTTGCCGAAGTGGACGTGATCCTCGGCCCGACCACGCCGAACCCGGCCTGGAAGATCGGCGAGAAGAACGACGACCCGGTTTCCCAGTACCTGGAAGACATCTACACCATCACCGCCAACCTCGCCGGCCTGCCGGGGCTGTCCATGCCCGCCGGCTTCGTCGACGGCCTGCCGGTGGGTGTCCAGTTGCTCGCGCCCTACTTCCAGGAAGGTCGCCTGCTCAACGTCGCGCACCAGTACCAGCAGGTCAGCGACTGGCACACCCGCACCCCGGCCGGCTTCTAAGCCATGGCAACGCCACGCAGTCCCCTCCCCTCTCCCGGCGCGGAGAGGGCGACCCGCAGGGTCGGCAGCGGGACTGCGCAGGCACAGAAGGATTGAGGAACACCACATGCAATGGGAAACCGTGATCGGGCTGGAAATCCACGCACAGCTCGCCACCCAATCGAAGATCTTCTCCGGCAGCTCGACCGCCTTCGGCGCCGCGCCGAATACCCAGGCCAGCCTGGTCGACCTGGCCATGCCGGGCACCCTGCCGGTGCTAAACGAGGAGGCCGTACGCATGGCCTGCCTGTTCGGCCTGGCGATCGACGCACGGATCGACCGGCAGAACGTGTTCGCCCGCAAGAACTACTTCTACCCTGACCTGCCGAAGGGCTACCAGACCAGCCAGATGGACCATCCCATCGTCGGCAAGGGCCACCTCGACATCACCCTGGAAGACGGCACCACCAAGCGCATCGGCATCACCCGCGCGCACCTGGAGGAGGACGCCGGCAAGAGCCTGCACGAAGACTTCCAGGGCATGAGCGGCATCGACCTGAACCGCGCCGGCACGCCGTTGCTGGAGATCGTTTCCGAGCCGGATATCCGCAGCGCCAAGGAAGCCGTGGCCTACGTCAAGGCGATCCACGCCCTGGTGCGCTACCTGGGCATCTGCGACGGCAACATGGCCGAGGGCTCGCTGCGCTGCGACTGCAACGTCTCGGTGCGACCGAAGGGCCAGGCCGAATTCGGCACCCGCGCCGAGATCAAGAACGTCAACTCCTTCCGCTTCATCGAGAAGGCGATCAACCACGAGATCCAGCGCCAGATCGAGCTGATCGAGGACGGCGGCAAGGTGGTCCAGGAAACCCGCCTGTACGACCCGAACAAGGACGAGACCCGCTCCATGCGCGGCAAGGAAGAAGCCAACGACTACCGTTACTTCCCCTGTCCCGACCTGCTGCCGGTGGTCATCGAACCCGAGTACCTGGCGAAGCTGCGCGAGCAACTGCCGGAACTGCCGGTGCAGAAGCGCGAACGCTTCGAGAGCCAGTACGGCCTGTCCGCCTACGATGCCAGCGTGCTGTCCGCCAGCCGCGAGATGGCCGACTACTTCGAGAAGGTCCAGGGTATCTGCGGCGACGCCAAGCTGGCGGCCAACTGGGTGATGGTCGAGCTGGGCAGCCTGCTCAACAAGGACGGCCTGGAGATCGAGCAGTCTCCGGTGTCCGCCGAGCAACTGGGCGGCATGATCCTGCGCATCAAGGACAACACCATCTCCGGCAAGATCGCCAAGATGGTCTTCGAAGCCATGGCCAACGGCGAGGGTTCCGCCGACCAGATCATCGAGGCCAAGGGCCTGAAGCAGGTCACCGACAGTGGCGCCATCGAGAAGATGCTCGACGAGGTGCTGGCGGCCAACGCCGAGCAGGTCGAGCAGTACCGCGCCGCCGACGAGGCCAAGCGCGGCAAGATGTTCGGCTTCTTCGTCGGCCAGGCGATGAAGGCCTCGAAAGGCAAGGCCAACCCGCAGCAGGTGAACGAGTTGCTGAAGAAAAAGCTCGAAGCGTGAGTCAAAGCCAGACGCCGGGTTCGCCCGGCGTCTTCTTGTCCGCCAGGAGCCTGTTGTCCATGCCCAACCCATCCGCCGCCGCGCGCCTCGCCCTCGCCGTCCTGCCCCTGTTCCTCGCCGGCTGCTCCAGCCTCGCCGGCAGCGGTTCCGCGGATACCGGCGAAGCCTCCTACTATGGCAGCCGCCACGCAGGCCTGCGTACTGCCAGCGGCGAGCGCTACAACCCCAACGCAATGACCGCTGCCCACCGCACGTTGCCGTTCGGTACCCGCGTGCGGGTAACCAACCTCGACAACCGCCGCAGCGTGGTGGTGCGGATCAACGATCGCGGGCCGTTCCGCCGCGGGCGGATCATCGATGTATCGCGCAAGGCCGCCGAAGGCCTGGGTATGATCCGCAGCGGCGTGGCGCCGGTTCGGATAGAGTCGCTGGATTGAGCCACCTTCTACCCACGACAGGAACCTTCCGATGAGCGACCAAGGCAAGACCGGCCTGGAGATCCGACGTGAAGTCATGGGCGACGCCTTCGTCGAGCGCGCCATGGGCAACGCCACCGCCTTCACCCAGCCATTGCAGGACTTCGTCAACGAGCATGCCTGGGGCTCGGTCTGGGCCCGCGAGGCGCTGCCGCGCAAGACCCGCAGCCTGATCACCCTGGCCGCCCTGACCGCCCTGAAATGCCCGCAGGAACTCAAGGGGCACGTGCGCGGCGCGCTGAACAACGGCTGCACGGTGGAGGAAATCCGCGAGGCACTGCTGCACTGCGCGGTCTATGCCGGGGTGCCGGCGGCGATCGATGCGTTCCGTGCGGCCCAGGAAGCGATCGATACCTGGCAGGGCGAACAGCCCGCCTGAGCCCAGGAGCCATTCGCAGCGGCATGAGCGCCGCCGCCAGGCCACGCGGTTGGTAACGCCGATGCCTGAGCGACGGCGAATAACGCCAGAGGCGTTATCCGCCAGCGCAGGCGCCTACGGATAACTGAAGCGCTTAACCAGCGTCAGTTCGCCAGGCTTGCGCATCGGCACCAGGAAGGTTTCCTGTTTCTCGTTCGGCGTGCCCTCTTCGGTGACCAGGGTGATGCGCGCCGTGGTCAGGTCCTGGGCGGCCTGTTCGGCGCCATCCTCGCTGCTGCCGTAGCCACCGCCAAAGTAGTTGACGTAGACCAGGTAGGGCCCCTTCTGCGGCGTCGGCGTGGCGATGATTTCCGGGCCGTAGCCGGTGGTGACGTCGACATCCAGGGTCGCGCCGTTGGCCAGCGAACGATTGCCATACCAGACATGGTCGCCGTCCGGGGTCACCAGGTGCAGGTCGAGGTCGGTGTTGTCGCTGTCCCAGGACAGCAGCACGCGCAGCTTGGCCGGCACTTCCCCGCCGCCGCCACCGTGATAGAACTGGACCCGTCGCGACTGCCCGGCGGCGTTGCGCACCTCGACGCTGTTGCTGCCGGACGGGAAGGCGAACGGGCGGTCGAAGCTGCCATCGGCGTCCACCTTCAGCGGCATGCTCACACCGTTCACCACCAGCGTCGCCGGGCGGTCCTTGGGCTGGCTCTCGATCGCGCCGCGAATGCGCGCGGTGGTCGCCTGGTCGGCGGCGACGTTGACCGAGGACGCCGGGTAGTTCACCACCTGCCGGTAATTGGCGGCGGAACCGTCGCCGGCACGCCAGCCGGAGACCGGCGTATCCAGTTTCACGGGGTTGTCCGCCCAGGCGACGAGGGGAAGGCAACTGAGCAGGGCGGCAAGGGAGATTCGGTTCATGGAGTCATTCCAGTAGCAGGCGCCGGGCCAGGCTTTCGACATAGTTTTCGTCCTGGCCGCTGGGATGGGCGCGGAAGGCCAGGTGCAGGTATTCATGGGTGAGGTCCAGGCGTTCCTGTAGGGAATACAGGCCGCGGACGAAGATGCGTTCGCGCTCGCGATCGACATAGGGTCGCCCGGAAGCCAGGCGGCACACGGAAAAACTCGGAATCTCCTCGTAGCCGGGCTCTCGGTCGAGGCGCTCGCGCCACTGCCGGCGCTGCTTGCGCAGCCAGTCTTCGGCGGCCGGCAACGGCTGGCAGGCGGCCACCGGGTTGTCCCAGCGGCTCAGGCTGCTGCGCGGGAAAGCCTGGGCGAGGATGCTGTCGTAGCCCAGTCCCTGCCCGGCTTGCTCCACCGCGTGCTTCCAGGACAGGCGCGCCGGGCCAGGCTGGTCGGAGTGATAGTTGACGGTCGCCCCGGCCAGCACCAGGTCGGCGCTCCAGGCGGCGATCCGCCGCGTCGGCGCGCTGGCCGGGCGCGGCGCCACGCGCTGGCGCTGGCTGCTGTCATCGATGGACAGGCATTCGCCGCGCGGCGCGGCGTTTTGCAATAGATAGGTGCGAATGGTCACCGCCAGCGCGCGAGCGGCTTCCTTCGGCCGCGCCGAGGCTTCGCGCTCCAGCACCCGCGCCACGTACTCTTCGCGCGAAACCCGCGCGACCAGCCGCGGCACGCCATCCACCCGCTGCAGGAAGAGGTCGCCGGCGCTGGCGATGTCCAGGCGATTGCCGTTGGCGAACAGCACTTGCTGCGGACCATGCAGCAGGCCTTCGGAGGCCGGGTGGCCGGCGGGATCGCTGACCGAACGCAGCGGATAGCGGCTGAACAGGTTCACTTCCACGCAACGGCCCGGATCGGCCGGCCACGGACTCGGCAGGAAGCGCCCGAGCACCTCGGCGTAGCGGTCCAGGATCACCTTGCTGGTTCCCGGGCCGCCGAGCCAGAGCGGCGTTCCATCGACCAGCCAGCCGGCGAAACCGCCCTGGCGCGCCTGCGGGTCATGGTCGTCGAGCCAGCTCCAGGTCTTCACCCGCAGGCGGCCGCCAAGGCTGGCCACGGCATGGCCCTCGCCGGCCTGCAACGCCACGTCGAGCAGTACCCGCCGCGCCTCGCCCTGGGCCGGTAGCCGCTGCAACTGTTCCAGAAGCTCCTTAACCGGCACCCGCGTCTGCGGTTGCAGCCGCTCCAGATCGAGCAACCAGGCCGGTGCCCGGCGCGCCTGCCAGTAGTCGCGCCAGGCCTCCGGCCGCAAGGCGAGGCGCTGCGGCTCGAAATACAGCCCGCAGGAGCGCACCAGGGCGCGGTCACGACCGATCGTCTGGCCATTCTCGCAGCAGTAGACCTCCTCGCGGCTGCGCCCCTGGCAGGCATAGGGCGGCTCGGCCTGGCCGGTGTCGCTCAGCCAGGCGAAGACGAACAGTTTCCACAGGCTGCCCAGCGGAGCCTGCAAATCGGCCGGCAACGGCCGGCGCTCGAGCATCCGCTGGCGATCCAGGCTCACCAGTTCGTAGCCCTGGGTCGTGCGCCAGGCCAGCTGGACCGGCGCCTCCGCTGCGCGAAGCAGCAACGGCACGGCGCACAGCAGGACCAGCCAGGCGCGCAACGCAATCACTCGACCTTGACCTTGGCCAGCGCCGGCTTGGCTTCCAGGGCCTGCTGTTCCGGCGCGTAGAGACGCAGGTAGCGGGCCGGTGGCAGGTTGAAGCTGCCTTTCTGGGAGAAACGCACCAGGTGACGGAAACGCTGCTCGCCACTCAGGCTGTCCACCGGCACTCCGTAGAACAGCTCGCCCGGTTCGTTGCGCGCGCGCTCCAGGGTGGTCGCCTCGTCGCCGGCCAGGCCGCTGATCTTGATGCCCCAGGTGGTGCGCTCGACATCCGCACCGGGCGGCAGCGGCAGTTCCAGCATGCCGTAGCGTAGAGCGGTGTCTTCCGGAACGGTCAGGGTCACTTCGTCGAGATACAGTTCGTCGCTGGAAAGCGGCTTGTCGCCGACCTCCTCGACCTTGAACTCGAACGCCCCCTCGCCGGGCACCAGGCGCAGCAGGCGACGGCTGATCTGCACCGGCAGTTGCCCGCTCGGCGCCTGGGCGCTGCGGTAGCTGAGCGCAACCGGCAACGGCCGGGCCGGCGCCTCGTCCAGGTCGACCCAGCTCGGAATGCCGCGGCCGCGCCATTGCCAGTAGGTTTCGCCGGTGGCGCCGCGCTGCGCTTGCCAGTCCTTCGGCGGCTGCGGCAGCTTGCCCTGCGGCGCCTGGGCCAGGGCGCCCTGCAGCCAGGTCAGGGCCAGGGCGCGTTCCAGGGTCGATTGCGCCGGCGCCAGGCGTTGCAGCAGAGCGCTGGCCTGCTGGCCGTCCACGGCCGAGCGAGAGGCCAGCAAGGCATCGGTGAACGGCAAGCCGGCCTCACGCAGGCGCTGCGTCGCCGTCTCGGCCTGGGCGGCCAGCGGCGCGGGCACCGCAACCCGCAGTTGCCGTGCCAGGTCCACCGCCAGCACTCGCGCCGCGGCCAGGCCGACGGCCGAGTCCGGGTCGCCCAGCACCAGGCCGTCGTCGGCCTCCAGCGGCTCCGCGCGCGCCTGCCCTTCGCCGGCGTTGGCCAGATCGTTGAGCAGGCCGCCGAGCAGGGTGTTCACCGGCAACTGCATGTCGCGGGCGAAAGCCAGGATCAGCGCGCGCTGCAGCAGCGGGGTCTGCGTCGCCTGCTTGGCGTAGGGCTCGAGGATGCGCTGCCAGTGTTCGGCCGGCAGTTGGATCTCCAGTGCGCGGCTGGCGTACCAGTCGGCGTAGTAGGCGTAGGCGGTGAGGAAAGCGTCGCCATCGACGTCGCCACCCCACCAGGCGAACCAGGCGTCCGGGCCAGCCATCTGCACCAGGCGCAGGCGACTGTTCTGCATGATCAGGCGCAGGCGGTCGCGAATCCGCGGCTCGCCGCCGGCCAGCGCCGGATAGGCGATGCTCAGCGGCAGCAGTTGGCTGGCGGTCTGCTCGACGCCGCCGTAGGGATACTCCAGCAGATCATCGAGATTGCCCAGGTAGGCCGCGGCCGGGCCATCGGCCAGGCGCAGGCGTACGTCGCGGGCGTCCGCCGGCAGTTGCAACGGGTTGCTCGCCGCCGCCAGGCTGAGGTTCTGCGCCTGCTCCACCTGCCAGCCGTCGGCCAGCAGGTTGAAGCGCACCGCCAGGCGGTCGCGGACCTGCCCGTCCTGGCGCAGCTCGGCGCTCCAGTCGCCATCGCTGAGCGGCTGTTGCGCCAGCGGAATGTAGTTGACTCCCTTGGCCAGCTCCAGGGGCTGGCTGCGCTGGCTGCCAGGCGGCCCGCTGAGCAGCTCGGCCTTGACCGGCTGTTCGCCCTGGTTGAAGACGAACAGGCCGAGGTCGGGCTGGTCACCCTGGCGGAAGCGGGTCGGCCCGCTCCATTTCAGGTACAGCGGCTTCTCCGAGCGAAGGAACTGCTTCTTCTGGCCGACCTGGCCGTTGTCGTCGATGGCCCGTGCGGTGATCCGCCAGCGGGTCAGCGAGTCGGGCATGCGGAAGCTGAAGCTGGCCTTGCCCTGGGCATCGGTGACCAGCTCCGGCTGCCAGGCGGCGGTGTCGACGTCCTCGCGGCGCGGCCGCTCCAGTACCTTGACGCCGCGCTCGCTGCGGTTCGCCCGTCCGGGTGCGCTGGTGCTGCCGGGCAACGCCACGTCGTAGCTGATGAAGGCCAGGCTGGCGCTGGTGCGCACGTTGTTGCGCCGCGGATGGTAGAAGAACTGGTCGATGCCGGGGGCGATCTCCGCCTGCAGGGCATAGACCATCTCATCCACCACGCTGACGGTCAGGTGGCTGGAAACCGGTTTGCCGGCGAAGCGCGTGGCCAGGGTCACGGTCACCGTCTCGCCCGGTTCGTAGCGCTCCTTGTCGGTGGCGATGTCGATCTCCACCTGGGGCATGCCGACCTTGATCCCGGCGTTCTGGAAGCTGTAGTCGCCGCCCTTGGTGTAGAGCACCGAGAAGGTCAGGTTCGGCGAGAACTCCTCGCGCACCGGGATCCGCACGCGGTACTGGGTCGGATTGAGCTTTTCCAGGCGCAGCCAGTCGGCGCCCTTTGACAGCAGGGCGGTGGCCTCGACCTTGTCGCGCTCCAGGGACAACAGCGCATCCTCCACCGGCTCGGGGAAGGTGATCAGTGCGGAGGCTTCCTCGCCGGTGCGGTACTCGGGCTTGTCGAACACCACCTCGACGGTGCCCGGCACCGACTTCACGCCCTCGCCGCTCACCGAGTGGCCGGTGGCGCCAAGGAGCTGGCCCTTGTCGTCGCGCAGCTCCACGGAATAGGTACCGGGACGCTCGAAGGCCAGCGCGAAGCGGCCGTCGGCGACCGGACCGCTGTCGGTGGCGCGGTCCTCCAGGCGGATCCACTGGTAGCTGCTCGGCTTGAGCGGGGTCGGCTGTTCGCTGGCATAGCTGAACTCGACCTTCTCGCCGGCGGCGCTGAAGCGCTGCGGCGCGCTCAGGCGGTAGCGCGCGGCACCGCGCTCGATGAGGATCTCCTTGCTGGTCTTGACCCGGTAGGCGGCGCCGTCGCTGGCGAAGATGGTCAGCATGTAGCGACTGGGTTTCTCGGCCGGCGGCAATTCGATGGCGGCGCGGCCCTTGCCGTCGGTGGTCAGTTCGGTGCTGCTCAGTTCCACCGGGAACTGGCCGAGATACTGCAGTTCGTTGTCCACCATCGACAACTGCTGGGCGCGCAGGCTCAGTTGCAGGCGCGCGTTGGCCACCGGCTTGCCGTCCGGATAGAGCAGGACGATCTCGCCCTTCACCGGCTCGGCGGTCTTGAAGTCCGGCTTGGCCAGGTCGAGGGAGACTTCGAAGTGCGGCTTGATGTATTCGGCGACGCGGAAGGCGCTGCTGTAGGTCTGCCCGCGGTAGTCGAAGCGCAACTCGTAGCCGCCGGCGACGGCGTTCTCCGGCAGTTGGAAGCGGCCATTGGCGCCGCTCTTCGCGTCGAAGCGGAGGTCCAGGCTTTGCAATACCGTGCCGCTGGCGTCGATCACGCTCAGGCGCACCGGCGCGCTGGCGGCGGCCTGGGATTGACGGGCGTCCTTGAACTCGCGGCCGACCATCTTCAACGAGACCCAGTCGCCCGGCCGGTACAGCGGGCGGTCGGTGAAGGCGTAGATCTTGGTGTCGTAGATCTCGCTGTCGTAATAGAAGTTCTCGGAGACGAAGACCCCACCCTCGCGGTCCTCGCCGATCACGTAGGAGCGCTCCGGACTGGCGTGCTTGAGCCGCAGCAGGCCGTCGGCGTCGGTATTGCCGCTGCTCATCACGCCCAGGCCGTCGGTCCACAGCACCTTGGTGTCGGGCACCGGGGTGCCTTCGTGCTTGCGTGCGGTCCAGACCAGCAGCTCGTCGCCGGCGACCTTGCTCACCGCCACGCTGTTGGAGACGAACACCACGGTGGTGGCGCGGTACTTGCCGACCAGCGCCTCGACCAGGTAGAGGCCCGGCTTCAGCTTGCCCAGCGGGATGTAGACATTGCCCGGCACGACGTTGATGAACTCGCTGGAGGAACCGGCCAGCTTGACGTCCTGCGGCGGCTCGATGGGCTTGGCGTCCCACAGCGGATAGCGGAACTGGCTGACCAGCGGCAGGCCGGGAATCGGCGCGTATTGCGGCTGCGCGTCGTAGGGCGTCGGCGCGGTCATGGCGTTGCCCATCTTCAGCTCGGGCACCGCCTCGGTGACCTGTTGCCGCGACTCGTAGGAGAAGGCGCGCTGCATCACCCGGCGCGACTTGCGATACCAGTTGTCCCAGAGATAGGCCAGGGTGTTCGACAGGCCTTCGCCCTTGAACTGTCCCTCGGCCAGGACCCGGTGCAGGTTCTTCTGCCGCTTGAGGAACTCCAGCGGCTGTTCGATCCGGTACAGGCGCACGTCGACCCCGCCATAGGGCTCCATGCGGTAGCGCCGGTAGTCGCGGCCGGGCGCTTCGAGACGGACCCGCGCTTCCTCGTCGGTGGCGAAGCTGCTGTCGGCGAGCAGGAAGAAGGATTCGCCGGCCATCGGCGTGTAGCCGCTCGGTTCCACCGTGTCTTCCGCCTGGACGGCGGCGAACGGCAGCAGGACCAGGGCGGCGACCGCCAGGCTACGGCTGAAACGGCGCAGGTTGCTCATTGCTGTGGTCTTCACTGGGACGCGATTCATTGAGAGAGGAAAGCCAGCCGATAGATGCCGATAAAGTTGGGATTGGATTCGTCGGGGATCCATCGGGTGTCCTTCCATGTCATGAGTTGTTGCAGGCTGACCGAGCGCATGCCGTTATCGGTCGGGGTGCTGCTGCCGGTGTGATAGGCGATGGAGCGGCCCATCCAGATCATCAGGTGCTGGTCGTCGCCCTGGTCGTAGAACATCAGGTCGCCGGGGCGCGCCTGGTTGAGGTCGCGGCCGACCAGCCGACTGTTGAACTGCACCAGCTTGATCGCATTCACGTAGGGCCCGACCTGGCCGCCACCCTGCTGCCAGTTCTGCGCCAGGCGCCGTTGCTCGGGACTGAGCGCCAGCTCCGGGGGCAGGTAGCGGTTGGACAGGCCGTTGGCGCGCAGCCACTTGCCATCGTGGACTTTCAGCGCCTCGTTGGCGGCGAAGCGCACCAGGCCGGCGCAGTCCTGCTGGTGCCAGCGCGGACTCGGCCCTTGGCGCAACTGTTCCTGGGCGATGCGCACGAACCAGGCGCGGAATACCTGCGATTGCTGCGGGTCGAGCGTTACCGCGGGCTCGCCGCGGGCACCGCCGCTGGCCAGCAGGAGCAGCGCCAGGCCGAAGGCAGTCAGACGTCTCACAGCGACCGCCATTCCAGCGGCAGCCATTGCCACGGTGCGTTGGCCTGGCTTCCGGCAGGCAGCCCGAGGGCGTAGCTGCCCTTGCCGGCGAGGGTTTTCAGGCGCGGCATCAGGTAGGTGTCGGCGGCATTGCGGAATACCGGCTCCATATCCTGCGGCAGGCTGTCGAGGGTTTCCCGTTGCAGCAGTTCGGAGAGCGGCTGCGGCGCCAGGTAGGCCGGTACCAGCGCATCCTTCGGCAACACCTCGGCGAGCGGCGGATAGCGTTTGTCGAGGGTGTCCAGGGCCTTGCCGAGCAACTGGTCGTCGAGGGAGAACAGCAGGGTCTGGCCATGGCGCGCCATGCCGATGCGGAAGAACGCGCGGCCGCTGATGCTGTCCGGGTTGTCCGCCTGGCTGGCCGGATAGGCGCCGAAGTTCGAGCTGACCTGGCGGGTCCAGCGGCGGGTCTGGCCATCCACCCGGTCTTCCACCGGGAAGCTGCCACCCTCGACCTTGGCTTCCTTCGCGCCGATCACGCGACCGAACAGCTTGCCCAGCTCGTCGTCGAGTTCGGCACTGGCCGGCGCGCTCAACTGGCCCACCAGCAGCGGCGAATGCAGCCGCGAACTGGCGTACCAGCAGAGACCGGCAGCGCCGCTGAGATGCTCGGAGAAGGCCTGGGCCATCTTCTGCTCGGCCCCCAGACGCTCCAGCATCACCCCGTACAGGCCAGGGGTGACCGGCAGCGCCACGCAGGCGCTGGCGCCCATCGGCATGGCCTGCCAGACCGGGGCGAAGTCCAGCGGCGGCTGGCGTTCCACCTCGTTCAGCGCCAGGTAGCTGCTCCAGCCCTGCTCGCCCTTCTCGAAGCGCACCCCGGCGAAGCTCGGGATGAAGCGCTGGTAGCCCATGGCCAGGACGCTGGCATTGAGGGTGATGCGCTGGCGCAGCTCGCCGCGGCCCGGCAGGCCGAAGCGCTCGGGGAACAGTTCGTCGCCGTCGAGCAGTGCCTCCAGGTCTTCGCTGGCCGGAGCGTTCAGCGGGCTGTCGTCGCTTTCGCCACCATCGTCGAAGAGCATCCGTGGGTTCGACAGCAACAACAGCCGGTCGCCCTTGGACAGGAACAGCATCGCCTTGTCGTTGCCGTAGCGCAGGCGATAGACCGAGGTTCCCGCCAGCTCGCCGACCTTGCGCAACTGCTGGTCGTCGGTGGCGATATGGGCCAGCGGCTCGAGCACTCGCGCCAGGCCGCCGCGCTTGAGCACCACCACGAAGTCGCGCAGGCGGCCGTCGGCGCCGCGCCAGAGGGCGACCTGGGCCGGTTGGTCGAGCAGTTCCTCGACCAGGCTGTCCTTCAGGGTCAGGTCGTGCTCGTAGATGATCCGCCGCAACGTACCGGTCAGGCCAAGGCGGTCGCCATTGTTCTCGTAATAGAAAACGAAGTCCTCGGTCAGGGTATCGCGCAGCAACGGCACCTCGAGGATTTCCTTCGGCAGGCGGCTCAGCGACACGCTCTCGATCAGCGCGTCGGGCTTGCGCAGGTCACGGTAGGCACGCGGCGCGTCGGCGTCCGCGGGTGCCTGGGCGCCGATCGGCTGGCCGAGGTCCTCTTCGGCCGGGCGCCCTCCGCCGAGCCGCTCCAGCCAGCCCATCTGCCAGGCCAGCACACCGCCGGCGGCCAGCGCGGCGACGATCCCCAGCACCGGCCACAGGGCGCTTCGGGTGCGCGCAGCGGCGGGCGCAGGGGTTCCGTTGGCAGGGCTGGGGGTGTTGTTCTCGCTCATGGTTCGCTAATCCCGTGTCATCCGTACGAGGGGATGCTTCAGTAGGTAAAGGTCTTGACCAGCACCAGGTCGCCGATGGTGCGCAGGGGCACGACGAAGGTCTCGTGCTTCTCGTCGACGCTGTTTTCGTTGAACACCAGGTTGACCTGCGCGGTGATCACGTCCTGTACGTTGCTGCCGGCCTGGAAGTTGTAGCCCTGGTTGTTGAGGTTGCCCCAGTAGTTCACGTAGATCAGGTAGGTGCCGTGCAGCGGCGCGCCCATGGTGAACATCTCCGGGCCGGGCCCGTCGACGCCGTCCGGATCGAGGCCGCCGCTGTTGCTCAGGCGCGGATGCGCCCAGTAGGCGTGCTGGCCATCGGGGGTGACGATATGCAGGTCAAGCTCGGCCTTCGGATCGTCCCAACCCAGCACCACGCGCACGCGCGGCGGCAGTTGGGAGCGATTGGCCTCGTAGAACTGTACGCGCTTGAGGATCTTGCCGTCGGCGCTGCCGACCTGGACGCCGTTGGAGCCGTGGCCGAACGCATAGGGGCGGACGAAGCGCCCGGCGCCGTCGGTATAGAGAGGGAGAGGATTGCCGTTGACCACCAGGCGCTGGGCGCGCTCGGTGCCGACCAGTTCGCGCAGGTGTCCTTCGATCAGGCTGCGGCCGCGCTGGCCGCCGCGATCGATGGGCGGAGTCGGATAGGCGACACGCGGGGCATCGGGCTGTTCGAGCAGGCCGGAATAGCGCCAGCCTGCCGTCGGACCATCCAGGTCCACCGAAGGCTCGGCTAGTGCAGGCAGCCCGAAGGCCAGTCCGAACAGCACCGACAGGCAGCCGGCACTCGAACCGAAGATACGCATGATCAATCCCTGGTCGTGCGATTCATGAAAGCTGCATCTTAACGATTGCGCTGTCCGCTGGATATCCCCGGCGACCGGCGGAATCTGCGAAATCCACCGCGATTCGACGGAAAACGGAAAGCACAGGGGGCGCCATGCGGCGCCCCCGTTGTCATTTACGCTTCAGCGCCGTACCGGCCGCTTCTGCAGCTTGCGCTGCAAGGTCCGTCGATGCATGCCCAGGGCACGGGCGGTGGCGGAGATGTTGCCCTCGTGCTCGGCGAGCACGCGCTGGATGTGCTCCCATTGCAGGCGATCCACCGACATCGGGTTTTCCGGCACCAGGGTGTCCAGGTCGGCGTGCTCGGAGAGCAGCGCGGCCAGCACGTCATCGGCATCCGCCGGCTTGCACAGGTAGTTGCAGGCGCCGCGCTTGATCGCCTCCACCGCGGTGGCGATGCTGGAATAGCCGGTGAGGATCACCACCCGCATGTCCGCGTGCAGCTCCAGCAGCTTCGGCAGCAGCACCAGGCCGGAGTCGCCTTCCATCTTCAGGTCGAGCACGGCGTAGTCCGGCGTATCCTGCTGGGCCAGCGCCAGGCCTTCCTCGGCGGAGCCGGCGGTGCTGACCCGCAGGCCGCGACGGCTCATGGCCCGGGCCAGGACCCGGGTAAAGGTGGGATCGTCGTCCACCAGCAGGAGGTGGGGATGTTCTTCCCCTTCGAAGAGCAGCTCTTCAGACATAGGCAGGGCCTCTCAGACGGATCACTCAAGCCATTCCGTAGCTGCGCGGCAAGCGCAGTTCGGTCAGAGTGCCGCCATCTTCGTGGTTATACAACTTCACCGTTCCACCAGCGCGGGTCACGCTGGCCTGACTGAGAAACAGGCCGAGGCCGAAGCCCTTGCCCTTGGTGGTGAAGAACGGTTTGCCGATCTGTTCGGCGATCGCCAGGGGCACCCCGACACCGTGGTCGCGGATACTCAGGCAGATACTGCTGCTGTCCCAGTCCAGGCGGATGTCGAGGTCGTCGGGACAGGCGTCCGCCGCATTGTTCAGCAGGTTCAGCAGAGCCTGGCTGAGGTCGGTCGGCGGGGTCAGGCGCGGCGCGGAGCCGAGGCCCAGGCACTGGTAGCGGTAGGAGGCCTCCGGACGCATCAGGTGCCAGCGGCGCAGCACCGATTCCAGCCATTCCGCGGCGCTTTGCTCTTCGATCGCCTGGCGACGGTCGGCCTCGGCCGCCCGTACCAGTTGCTGGAGGGTGTGCTTGCACTGCTTGACCTGTTCCTGGAGCAATGCCAGGTCTTCCTGCAGGGTCGGGTCCTGCGGGCGCTCCTGGCGCAACTCGTTGAGCAGCACGCTCATGGTCGCCAGCGGCGTACCCAGTTCGTGCGCAGCACCGGCCGCCTGGGTGGCCACCGCGAGCAACTGCTGGTCGCGCATGCTTTCCTCGCGCCGCTCGGCCTGCATGTGCGCCTGCCAGCGCAGGGCCTCGGACATCTTCACCACGAAGAAGGTGATGAAGGCCGCCGACAGGGCGAAGTTCAGCCACATGCCGAACAGGTGCAGGTTGATCAGCATCGCCTCGTGCTGAACCGCCTGCAGGTGCAGCGGGTGGTACCAGATCAGCAGCAGGGTGTAGCCGGTCAGGGCCAGGCCGGAGAGCACCATGGAGTAGATCCAGGGCAGGGTCGCAGCGGCGATGGTCAGCGGTACCAGGTAATAGGAAACGAAGGGGTTGGTCGAGCCGCCCGAGTAATACAGCAAGGTGCTGTGGATGATCAGGTCGCAGGCCAGTTGTACCGCGTACTCCTGGTCGGTCACCGGCCACGGCGCGCGCAGGCGCAGCGCGGTGAACAGAATCAGGCAGGCGGACAGGCCAAGGGTCAGGCCGAGCGCCAGCCACGGCAGCGGCAACAGGTCGGAGAGCCAGGCGAAACCCACCGAGCCGGCCTGCGCGGCCAGCACGAGAATACGGATGAGGAGCAGACGGCCAAGGTTCTGGCGACTGGCGGAGAGCAGGAAAACCGGTGCGCGCATGTTTTCTTCCGGAATAAGCGCGAGTATAGCCAAGACGCTGTCGGCAACTCTGCGGCAAAGTGACTCAGAAACCTCGCAGGTCGCCATCCTGCCCTGTTTCGCCGAGCGCTGTCAGGGCTCAGATCAGTAAATTTCACGTTTTTTCCGAAATCGCCTAACCCGTTCCGGGAAAAGCCTTCGTCTCATGGTCCAAGACTGGCGTATAGGCGTGTTTGCCGCGCCTGCCGGAACGATGCTCTACAGTGTGAATTCAGCCTTAGTACAAGGAGTTGCCCAATGTCTGCGATTTCCCGCCTGGCCGCCGCCGTCACCCTCTGCGCCGCCAGCCTCTCGGCCGTCGCCGAGGAAGCGCCGCGCTACAACCAGGTCTCGCTGCACGCCGAAGTCAGCCAGCAGGTGGCCCACGACCTGATGCAGGTCACCCTCTACAGCGAAAACCAGGGCAGCGATCCGGCCAAGCTCGCCGCCGAGACCACCAGCGTCCTCAACGCCGCCGTCGCCGACGCGCGCAAGGTCAAGGGCGTGACCATCAGCCTGGGCAGTCGCAACAGCTATCCGGTCTACGACGACAAGGGCCAGAAGATCACCGGCTGGCGCGAGCGCGCCGAGCTGCGCCTGGAAAGCTCCGACTTCGCCGCCCTCGGCCAGCTTTCCGCCGACCTGCTGGGCAAGCTGAAAATGGGCGGCATGGACTTCAGCATCGCCGATGCGACCCGCAAGAAGAACGAGGACCAATTGATGAAAGGCGCCGTGGACGCGTTCAAGGAGCGCGCCCAGTTGCTCACCGAGGCGCTCGGCGGCAAGGGCTACAAGCTGGTCAGCCTGAGCGTGAACAGCGCCGGCGCACCGCGCCCGTACCCGGTGATGCGGATGGCGGCGATGAAGGCCGACGCCAGCTTCGGCGGCGCCCAGGCGCCGGAGATCGAGGCCGGGACCAGCCAGGTCACGGTCAACGCCGACGGTGTGATCGAGGTGCAGATGCCCTGATCCGGCCGGCGCGCACCACAAGAGGCAGCCTCCGGGCTGCCTCTTGCGTTTCCACTGTCTCTCGCGCAGCAAACGCGGCCTGCGTCGCGTTTGCGCAAATTCGAAAATGCGACATTCCCTTTCAATCGGATAACAACATCTACACTGAAGCGACCTCGACGCTTGCGGCCGGCACACGCCCTGCATAGCTTCGCGCAAGACAGCTCACGAGGCTGTCCCTCGCAGACAATCAAAATAACCAGAGGTCACTCCATGCGTAGAAACGCCGTCATCCGCTCCGCGATCATGCCCTCGCTGCTCGGCGCAGCGCTGGTCGCCGCCGTTCCCCAGGCCTTCGCCAGCAACCTGATCTTCTGCTCGGAAGGCAGCCCGGCCGGCTTCGATCCCGCCCAGTA